>DATDMO010000018.1:0-5928 GCA_036518755.1 Candidatus Acidiferrales bacterium
GCCGGCCATGCGAAGCGCCTGATTGTGAACCAGCCTTTCCACGTGCGTTCGCACCGGCCCGTCCTTCATCCGGTCGAGGCATTCGCTCGCGAAAGCGACCAGCAGAAGCGTTCGTGCCGAAGCCTCGTCAATTCCGCGAGACCGCAAATAAAACAGAGCGCTTTCCTCGATCTGCCCGATAGTTGCGCCGTGCGTGCACTTCACGTCGTCCGCATAAATCTCCAGTTGCGGTTTGGTATCGATCTGCGCCGTATCGGAAAGCAGCAGGTTGCGGTTGGTCTGCTTGGCGTCGGTCTTTTGCGCGTCCTTGTGAACGATGATGCGGCCGTGGAAAACACCGTGCGCCCGATCTCCAAGAATCCCGTTGTAAAACTGGCGGCTGGCGCAGTGCGGGCTGGCGTGTTCCACCAGCATGTAATTGTCCAGGTGCTGCCGCCCATTGCCGATAAAAAGGCCGTTGATCAGGCATTCGCCGCCTTCGCCCTTCAGTACCGGATGGACGTTGTTTCGAACCAGCGCGCCCCCGATCAGAACCGAATGCGAGGCCACATCGGCGCTCCGTCCCTGCTGAATTCGAAGCGTGGAGACGTTGTAAGTCTTCACATGTTCGCGCTCGATCATGTAGTGCGATATCACCGTGTGGTCGCCCGCCACTAATTCCGTTACTGTGTTGCACAGCGCCTCACCGCCTCCAAGCGAGACGTAATCCTCGACGACTGTCAGTTGGCTGTCTTCCTCCGCCACGATCAGGTTACGCGGATAGCTTACAGTCGGCGCATCGTGCGCAGTTGAAACGAACAGTAGCGCGATCGGCTCTTCCACCACCGTACCCTTGGCGACATGAACGAACGCGCCATCCTCCAGAAACGCGGTATTCAGCGCGCCGAAAGCATCACGCTGAAGATTCAGATATCGCCCGAGGTGAGGTTCAACCGCGCCCGGATTACGCGCGAGTTCCGCCGCGAGGCTCGCGACGGTGACGCCGAAAGGCAGCTTACCGATCGTAGAAAGATGCGGCGCGAAATGCCCGTCGACAAAAACGGCTTGGCAACCGGCGCCCGGCACTCGAAAAGGTGCTAGTTGATCTTTAGAGGGAAGGGAATGGCCGTTGCGAACAAGTCGAAAGTGAGTCTGGGCGATTGGGGCGGGATTGGTGAACCGCCAATCCTCGTCGCGTGTGGTCGGAAATCCCGTTTCACTGAAGCGCGCGAAGCCGCTTTGCCTCAGATCGCGCAGCCAGGCGAGTTCCGAACCCGCAGCGGACTTTGCGAATCCGCCGAAGCTCTCTTCGTAATTTTGCAATCCCGAGATTGCCGTTGCCACGCTGTCGATCCCCCTAAAGTTCTTCCCAGCCGGATTAGGCGCCCGCCCCGGCCTCAAACGTGCCGTAGCCTTTGTCTTCGAGGTCCAGCGCCAGCTCTGGCCCGCCGGACTTCACGATGCGCCCGTCCACCAGCACGTGAACGTAATCCGGCACGATGTAGTTGAGCAGCCGCTGATAGTGCGTGACCACCAGCATGGTGCGGTCCGGATTTCGCATTGCGTTCACGCCCTGAGCGACGATCCTGAGCGCGTCGATATCCAGTCCTGAATCGGTTTCATCCAGAATCGCCAGCTTCGGCTCGAGTACGGCCATCTGCAGGATTTCGTTGCGCTTTTTCTCGCCGCCGGAAAACGCTTCGTTCACCGAACGATTCAATAGCTTTTCGTCCATATCAAGCAGCTTCAGCTTTTCGCGCAGCTTGGGCAGAAAATCCATCGCGTCCATCTCTTCTTGTCCTCGATATTTGCGGATGGCGTTCAGCGCTGAACGAAGAAAGTACGCGTTGCTGATGCCTGGAATTTCGACGGGATACTGAAACGCCAGGAACAGACCCTCGCACGCCGCCTCTTCCGGCTTCATCGCCAGCAAGTCCTTGCCTTCGAAAAGAACTTCGCCGCCGGTAACCTGGTACGTCTCCCGGCGGGCGAGCACCTGCGCCAGCGTGCTTTTGCCGGAGCCGTTCGGCCCCATGATCGAGTGCACTTCGCCCGAATTCAGTTTCAGGTTGATGCCTTTGAGAATCTCGCGGTCATCCACCGTGACTTTCAAATTCTTGATTTCCAGCAAACTCATTCGGTCTGTCCTTGTGGTCCCCGGCCTCACGTTTTGTGACGGGTAGGCAGTTGACGCTGTCCTTTGTTTTCTGTAACTTGCAGCGATTTCTACTCGACTGAGCTGACGAATAGAATCGCCGATTATCCGACGCTTCCTTCGAGGCTCACGCTTAGAAGCTTTTGCGCTTCCACGGCGAACTCCATGGGCAGCTCGCGGAACACGCGCTTGCAGAACCCATTCACGATCATCGAGACGGCATCCTCGGCCTTCAGCCCGCGCTGGCGGAGATAGAACATCTGGTCCTCGCCGATTTTCGACGTGGAGGCCTCGTGCTCCATGCGCGCCGTCGAATTCTTCACTTCGATGTACGGAAACGTGTGCGCTCCGCACTTGTCTCCGATCAGCAGGGAATCGCACTGGGTATAATTTCTCGCGCCCGCCGCGCCCTTCATGATGGTTACCTGGCCCCGGTAGGTGTTCTGGCCGTGGCCCGCGGAGATGCCCTTGGAGACGATCGTGCTCCTCGTGTTCTTTCCGATGTGAATCATCTTTGTTCCGGTGTCCGCCTGCTGGTAATTGTTGGTGAGCGCGACGGAGTAGAATTCGCCCACCGAATTTTCACCCTGCAGGATGCAGCTCGGATATTTCCAGGTGATGGCCGAGCCGGTTTCGACCTGCGTCCACGAAATCTTGGAATTCTTGCCGCGGCACGCGCCGCGCTTGGTGACGAAATTGTAGATTCCGCCCTTGCCGTTCTTGTCGCCCGGATACCAGTTCTGAACCGTGGAGTATTTGATTTGAGCGTTGTCGAGGGCGATTAATTCAACCACAGCGGCGTGAAGCTGGTTTTCGTCGCGAATCGGCGCCGTACATCCTTCGAGGTAACTGACCGAAGCGCCTTCGTCCGCAATGATCAAGGTGCGCTCGAACTGACCAGTTTCCGCCGCGTTGATGCGGAAGTACGTCGAGAGTTCCATCGGACAGCGCACGCCTTTGGGCACGTAGACGAACGACCCATCGGTGAACACCGCCGCATTCAGCGAGGCGAAGAAGTTGTCGGTGTAGGGCACGACGCTGCCGAGATACTTCTTCACCAGCTCCGCGTGATTTTGCACCGCCTCGGAAAACGAACAGAAAATAACTCCTACCTCGGCAAGTTTGGCCTTGAAAGTTGTGGCCACGGAGACGCTATCGAAAACGGCGTCCACCGCAACACCCGCGAGCATCTTTTGTTCGGCGAGCGGGATGCCCAGCTTTTCATACGTACGCAGAATTTCCGGATCGAGTTCGTCCAGGCTCTTCAGGTTTGGTTTCTGCTTGGGCGCGGAGTAGTACGAAATCGCCTGATAGTCAATCGGCGGGTAGTGGATGTTGGCCCATTTCGGTTCGGCCTGCGCTTTTTCCAGAGATTCCCAATGGCGCAGGGCCTTCAGTCTCCATTCGAGCATGAATTCCGGCTCGTTCTTCTTCGTGGAGATCAGGCGAATAATGTCTTCGTTCAATCCCTTGGGAGCGCGATCCTCACCGATATCGGTGACGAATCCCCACTTGTACTCCTGCTGCGCTAGCTCCCGAATCGTATCGGTATTCGAACTCATTGAACTCTCCCGGACGCGATCACCGGCAAGACTTTGCCGCGCGCGTCCTCGATCGTCGTCAGATGAAGCGGATGCATCAGGTCCGAAAGAGTGACCTTTTCAAGCACGCTTCTGACGGCTCGATTGATGATTTGCTGATTGCTCTTAATAGGGCAATAAGACTCCAGATTGCATAAGCCCGTGATGTCTGTGCTGCACTCGGTGAGCGCCATCGGCCCTTCGATGGCCGCGATCATTTCCAGCACGGAAATGTCCTTCGGCTCCCGCGCCAGGACGTAGCCGCCCTTCGTGCCGCGATGCGAAATCAGCAGCCCGCTCTGCAGCAGCTCCTTTAGCAGCTTGCTCACGGTCGAAATCGGCAGCTTCGATTCACGCGCCAGATCGCGCGCCGTCCGCAGCGGTGCACCTTGGCTGCGGGCGATGCAGGTCATCAGGACGAGACCGTAATCGGTTAATTTGCCTAGCCTTACCATGGCATGCCCACCTCTAAAGCTATACAGGACTAACTTAGTACAATTTGATTGTAGCAGCGTGCGCGGGAGGTTGCAAGGGCACAAAGAGGGCCCAGAAAATGCGAGTTGCAGGGCTCAAGCCGGCCAGAAAATGGGACTAGATAGAATGACGATATAGAAGGATTTCCCGCGGCGAAATGGACCAAGAAACCTGCCGAATTCGAAGTAAATTGACGTTTCGGCGGGCGGGGTGATTAACTAGCCGCGTCATCCGCGGGGGGCAAATTGAAATACAAACCAACGCTACTTACAGCCATTCTGATTGTGACTTTGTACGCTTTTGCTCAGAAGCCGGCCTCCACGCCGAGTTGGATCGCCATCAGCAACAACTACACGGATATGCTGCTGGCGGTTCAGATGAAACACAGTCCTGAGTTTGGTTCGCAGCAGGGTCTAAGCCAATTCGACGCGAAAGTGTCGCAGCCGACGCTGGCGGACGAGGATCAGGAGCGGCGGGAAACTGAAACTGTGCTCCAGAAGTTCAAGGCGGCTGCGGCCCAGCGGCAGCAAGAACAAGTGGAGCAGGATCTGCAGATTATGATCCGGAAGATCGAGCTCAATTTCAAACAGGAGGATTTTCAGCGCGCCCACGACGTTCCATTTTTCGATCCGAGCAAGGCTGTCTTCGGCGGACTGCGGATTTTGCTCGATGCTCAGACGCCGGCCGCACGGCGTCCCGCGGCGGTGGGGCGCCTTCGCGCGTACGCGGGCCTGGAACCGGGGTACAAACCGATTGCGCAGATTCTGAAGCAGCGCGTGATCGAGCAGATGGCCAAGCCGGGCGTGATCTATCCGCCGCGCGTGGAAATCGAGACGGAATTGGGCAGAGATTCGAACTACTTGGAAGGAATTGCCGCTCTTTTCCAAAAGTACAAACTCGAAGGATGGCAGGAACCTTTCGCAACTTTGAAGTCTCAGCTCACTGGCTACGACGGGTGGTATCGCGCCAACGTGCTGCCGAAGGCTCGAAGCGATTTTCGACTGCCGCCGGAGGAGTATGCGCTGGCTCTGCAAGGATTTGGGCTGGACATTCCGCCCGCGCGGATTGCCGCGATGGCGCATCAAGCTTTTACCGAGATTCAGGCGGAAATGAAGCCGATCGCGGCTGAAATTGCAAAGCGGCGGCATCTGCCTTCGAGCGATTATCGGGACGTGATGCGCGACTTGAAGAAAAAACAACTGGTCGGCGACGCGATTTTGCCCTTTTATGAAAACCGTTTGAAGCAGATCGAGAGAATCATCGTCGAACACCAGATTGTGACGCTTCCGGATCGACCGGCGAGCATTCGCATCGCGTCAGCCGCAGAGACGGCGCAGCAGCCCGCGCCTCACATGGTTGCTCCGCCGTTTTTGGACAACACGGGGCAGAAAGGTGAATTCGTTCTGCCTCTCAACATACCGGCGGCGCCCGGGCAAAGCGCGGCCCAGACATATGACGATTTCACTTTTGATGCAGCCTCTTGGACACTGATCGCGCACGAAGCCCGACCGGGACACGAGTTGCAATTCGACTCGATGCTTGAGCACGGCGTTTCCCGCGCGCGGGTGCTTTACGCATTCAACAGCACCAACGTGGAGGGCTGGGGACTTTATTCCGAATCTCTGATCGAGCCATACATGCCGCCGGAGGGCCAACTGGTTTCCCTGGATTACCGGCTCCTGCGCGCGGCGCGAGCGTTTCTCGATCCTGAGTTGCAAGCGGGGAAGATTCAGCCAGCTG
>DATDMO010000019.1:0-4507 GCA_036518755.1 Candidatus Acidiferrales bacterium
GAGTTGGCTCAGGCCGATAAAGCGGCTCCGACAGCGGCATCTGCAACGCTCGAGGACGTCGAGCGTGAGCACATCCTTCGTGTCCTGCGAGAGACCAACGGCAGGATCGGCGGCTCGGGCGGGGCGGCGGAGCGACTTGGCATGAATCGCACGACCCTGAATTCCCGCATGCAGAAGCTACAAATCTCCAGAAAAGACTTCTAGTTCCCACTTTCTTCCTACCTGATGGCGATCACGCGCATGTGTGACGGGCGTCACCGTAGCTGGTTCTGTGGTTTGCGACTCTATCAATCAAAGGCGCCGGCCTTCGCAGGTCGCCAGAACGACCGCACGTAAGCGGCGCGGGCGAACCTCCAAGACCGGCGCGAAAACCCTGAGGAGAGTGTTATGGCAGAGAAAGCGACAGCAGTGCAGGTGGCAAAGGCGCCAACAACGGCAAAACCCGTAACGTTTGAAAACGCGTTCGATCGAGCGAACGCGATTTTCGAGGCGATCTCACAGCGGGCGTATGAGATTTTTGAGGGCAGCGGATACGTTCCGGGACATGACCTCGACCACTGGTTTCAAGCCGAGAAGGAGCTGCTGCATCCCGTTCACGTGGAACTCAAGGAGTCGGAGGACGCGCTCAGCATTAAGGCGGAGGTTCCGGGATTCAACGAGAAAGAACTCGCGATTAACGTCGAGCCTCGCCGGCTTGTGATCAGTGGAAGGCGAGAGACGAAGAAAGAAGAGAAAGAAGGCAAGACTGTCTACTCGGAGACGTGCGCCGATCAGGTCATGCGGGTGATCGAGCTGCCGGCCGACGTGCAGGCCGAGAAGGCGACAGCCACAATGAAGGACGGCATCGTCGAACTCAGTTTGCCGAAGGTGGCGAAGGCGCGCACGATTCCGATCGAATCAAAAGCGGCGGCGTAGGACCCAGCCAAACGGGCGGAAGGAGAGGTTGGCTTGTCTGCCCATCCGATTTGGGGACTCCGTGAGATCGCGGTTTCGGCCATACAGAACACTTCGATGGAGGCGGCACATGACAAAGAAAACGAAACACGCACCACAGAAAGGCGAGCGGGTATTTCCGAAGAGAGCAAACCGCAAGCCACGACGCAAGGTTGGACGGCGGTCCGAGGCTGCTATCCACCAGAACATACTTTCGAGTGAATTATTTTAGGACCGGGAGGTTCGGGGTGAGATAAGCAAGGCCCAGCCGGTCCAAAAAGAAGGAGAAGAGCTATGAGGGTACAAGACGTAATGATGAGAACTCCCGTTTATTGCAGTCCAGAGACGAATCTTGGGTCCGCCGTTCAGCTGTTGTGGGACCGCGATTGCGGCTTTCTGCCTATCGTGGATGCCAAGAAAAGGCTGATCGGAGTGGTAACGGACCGCGATCTCTGCGTGGCGTTGGGAACTCGGCACCAGCCGGCGGGGCGGATTACGGTGGGAGAAGTGGCGTCAGGAAAGGTTTACTCGTGCAAAGAGAAGGACGACATTCACGCGGCGCTGCAAACGATGGCAGAGAAACGGGTTCGCCGCTTGCCCGTCGTAAATGAGGAGGGAGTGCTTCAGGGGATTCTCTCCATGGATAACGTGGTTCTTCATACGGAGTCGGCCGGACGGGGACATACGGCGGATCTTTCAGATCAGGATGTAGTAAATACCTTGAGGCAAATCTATGGTCCATTGGTTCCGCAAGTAGCAGGAACTCGCTCTGCTCGAGCGTGAAACGAAAAGGCGACCGCAGAAGGAGGCTACATGGTGCGCGAGAGGCTACACGACCGAAGCGAAGCGGGGCGTTTGCTTGCCGAGCAGCTCTCGGCCTCGCGCGATAGCCGGGACGTGGTGGTGCTCGGTCTGCCGCGAGGCGGCGTGCCCGTCGCCTGCGCCATCGCAACAGCCCTTCGATTGCCCCTGGACGTGTTTCTGGTGCGAAAACTTGGCGTGCCTGGATACGAAGAGTTGGCTATGGGCGCGGTGGCCAGCGGAGGGGTGGAAATCGTAAGTTCCGATATCGTTGAAGAGCTTCAACTCTCTCCGAGAGATGTGGAAAGAGTGGTGGCCAAGGAGATGTTGGAGTTGCGACGGCGCGAGGCGGTCTTCCGGCGAGCGCGGCCAGCCTTAAACCTCTTCGGCCGTACTGTAATCCTGGTTGACGACGGCATCGCCACGGGTTCGACGATGCGGGCCGCAATTGAAGGAGTCAAGAGGCTGGGGGCCGCGCACATCATCGTGGCCGCCGGCGTCGCCCCGCTTTCCACTTACATGATCCTTCGCGCAGAAGTAGACGACCTGGTTTGTCTTCTAACGCCGCGAGACTTCCGGGCGGTGGGAATTTTCTATGAGGATTTCCCACAACTCAGCGACGAGGATGTTTGCAACTTCCTCGAAGACGCCTGGCGAAAGGGCGCCCGCATCGCGGCCTGAGGCTTGGATCCGGGCAAGAATCGGGGACTGAAATGGCAGCCAACATTCATGAAATTCGCACTAAGGATGAGGCCAAAGAGGCCACGTATGCCGACCTGGCAGCTCAGCACGTGCAGCCCTGCATTTCGCTTTACACCAGCGAGTGCTTCGCGCTGAATGACGCACAACTGTGCCTCCCACGGCTCGAGAAAGTGCTTCGAAACGCCGAATCGGCATTTCAGAATGCTCCGATGACGGCCGAAGAAGTGGAAAAACGTTTGCGGTCGAACTGGCTAGCGACGGGGCAAAACGCGCGCGCTCATCTGAGTGCGCAGGGCCTCGCGCTCTTCATGAGCCGAGACTTCTTTGGCCACTGCCATTTACCGGCGCCCATTGACAACCAGGTTGCAGTCGGAAGGAACTTTCTCGTGCGGCCGCTGCTGCCTCTGGTTCCAACAGATGATCGCTTCTTCGTGCTGGCGCTGAGCCAGAAACATGTGAGGTTGTTTGAAGGTTCGCGCTCCGCGATTCGGGAGCGAACGACGGAGGATTTTCCGGGAACGCTCCGAGAAGACCTGGAAGGGTTGCATTTTGAGCGACAATACCAGATGCATACGGCTTCCTCACCAGCCGCGGGCCAAAAGGGCGCAGTCTTTCACGGCCCCAGCCTGCAGCACAAAGACAGGCTGATTCATTTCTTCCGCAACGTGGATCGGAGCGTTGCGGATTCACTGAAGGGGCAGCAGGCGCCGCTGATCGTGGCCGCTGTCGACTATCTTTTCCCGATTTACCAGGAGGCGAACACATATCCGCATCTCCTGGATGAGAACATTGGCGGGAATCCGGATCTTTGGCCGCCAAACACACTTCACGCCGCCGCGTGGAAAATAGCTGAAAAGCGGCTCCGGGGGGAGGGAGCCCGGGCATTCGCCATGTACAACGAACATGTCAACACTCCGCTTACGTCGACTAATTTGCGGGAGATTCTCGCGGCTGCCAAGAGTGGACTTGTGCGGTTCCTATTTCTCGCGCCGACGCGCGAGCGGTGGGGCCGGCTGGCTCTTCCAGAGACGGTCCATGTGCATGCCGAACAAGAGCGCGGCGATGAAGATTTGTTGAATCTTGCGGCGATCCTGACTCTTCGGCACGGTGGCTTTGTACACGTGGTGCCACAGGAGGGGCTGCGCGAGGGCGCGGATATGGCAGCCGTATTCCGATTTGGCAAAGGATCGCAAGCAGCAGCGGTCTCGTAGGTCTCTTGCGCCATTGCGAGAGCGGACGGGCGGAGGGAGACACAAAAGATGAAGCTGCTGATCGCCACCGATCTGACGCCGGGATCGCAGAGAATGATCGAAGTCGTGAGCAACCGCCCCTGGCCGTCAGGTAGCGAGGCATGCGTCCTGCACGTTGTCGACGAATCCCCATTCCCGCTGGAGGCGGACCTTCTGGAGATAGCGCGCGAGGGAGCGGAAGCCGCCATAAAGTCAATCGGCGAACGCTTGTGTGCACCTAGCCTCAAAGTTCACACCGAAGTCCTCCTGGGCCATCCGCGAAGCGCTGTACCAGAATGCGCAAAGAAGTGGGGCGCGGATCTTCTGATTGTTGGCTCGCACAGCGGGAGCGGACTCGCACGGTTCCTGCTGGGCAGCGTGGCGCAGCACGTACTCCGAACGGCTCCCTGTTCAGTGGAAATTGTGCGAGCGAATGCCCATAACGCACCGCCGGCCGGAAAGGGACTCAGAATCCTGCTGGCGACGGACGGCTCGGCGTGCTCTGTTGCCGCCATTCGGTCTATCGCCAAGCGGCCCTGGCCCACGGGAACATGCGTGAAACTGATCAGCGTCGTTTCTCCCTTTATGCCTGTAGCTGATTCCGCGACCGGATTCTTCTACGCTGAACAAGCGGTGATGGCAGTTGAAGCTGTTGAGGAGGCTGGCCGGTCACGTGCCGCAGAGGCCATCGCGCGGGGTCGCGAACTCTT
Source organism: Candidatus Acidiferrales bacterium (assembly GCA_036518755.1). Lineage (GTDB taxonomy): Bacteria > Acidobacteriota > Terriglobia > Acidiferrales > UBA7541 > Palsa-295. Next base: position 4,376 of record DATDMO010000019.1, read on the forward strand.
GGGCAATTCCTCGTTTGCGCAGATTGAACAGAGTGAGCCGCTGATGGGCAACGCCAAAGCTGTGATCTTGGACGAAGCCGCAGAATGGGGCGCGGATATGATCGTAGTTGGGTCGCATGGCTGGCGGGGGGT
>DATDMO010000020.1:0-32448 GCA_036518755.1 Candidatus Acidiferrales bacterium
CGCTTCGACAAAGTGCCCAGTCCTCAGCTCAACGATTTGATGGCGGAATACAGGAACCTGAGTGACCACATCAAGTTTCAGAATGTGGACCCGACCGAAAAACCGGAGGTTGCCAAGGAATTTGGCGCCACTCACATGGGCGACGTCATCGTCACGTCCGGCTCGCGAAAGCAACCTCTGGAAGCAGGCGCCGACGGGAATATTTCCGAGCAAGACGTTACCAGCGCGATCCTCAAAGTGACGCGCGACAAGGTCAAGACGATCTGCTTCGTGACGGGGCACAACGAAAAATCCCTCACAGACGATGGCGCGGAGGGCTATTCGCAGGTGGACCAGGGGCTTAAGAGGGAGGGCTACGACACAAAGTCAGTCAACCTGGTTACGGAGAATGGCGTCCCGCCAGCGTGCGATGTAACCGTGATCGCGGGACCGAAGCAATCGTTCTTCGTTCAGGAAGCGGTGATGGTCGGAAAGTATTTGGACGATGGAGGGAAAACGCTTATCGAAGTCGATCCGCAAACCGACCCTCAACTCGATAACATTTTCCATGCCTATAACATCAACGTCGGCTCGAACATTGTAGTCGATGCCAGTGGTGTCGGCCGCTTGTTCGGCACCGGGCCGGAAACACCGCTGGTCGTGGATTATGGCGAGAGTCCGATCACCAAAAAACTGCAAGGCGGCATGACCTTCTTTCAGCTTGCCCGCACGGTGACTATTGCCGACACCTCCAAGAGCAATCCGGTGGCGGTTGAGCTGCTCAAGACATCTCCACGCAGTTTCACGATTCCGAAGCTGGTCCGGGAAGTCCGGTTTGATCCCAAGACTGCCGGTCCGCTTTCATTGGGCGTCGCCGCCAGCCGCACCCAGGGAGACAAGACCTCCCGGCTCGTTGTAATCGGCAATTCCAGTTTTGCCGAGAATCAATGGATTGGTTTGCAGCACAACGGCGATCTTTTCTTCAACGCCGTCGATTGGCTGGCCCAAGACGAGAACTTGATTTCCATTCGCCCGAAATCGGCAACCAGCCGTCATATCGTGCTCACCGAAGCGCAGGCCGCCTCGCTGCGATGGATCGAGATGTTTTTCTTACCGGGAATCGTAATCCTTGTGGGTATCACCATCTGGTGGAAGCGTCGGTAAAAAACGACCGCGGATAAATCGGAATGATCAAGAAACCAACTATCATCGTGCTTCTCTGCGCCGTTGTCCTCGGCGGGCTTGTTTATTACTTCGATTGGAAGCGGGGAAACGAGGAAAAGCCCGCGATCAATGCCTCGAAGCCCGCCTTTTCAATTCAGGCCTCCGATATCAAGTCGATTACCCTGACTCACCCTGCCGAGCCCGGTACGCCCGCGATTCGCCTGGAAAAGAGCGGCGACACCTGGAATATCGTCCAGCCGATCGAAACGCAGGCGGATCAGTCCACCATTGACGGTATCGCCGATCAGCTTGCCGGCGCGAGAGTTTCAGAGACAGAACCGGGCTCGCCCGATCGGCGCAAAGTCTACGGCCTCGATCCGCCGCGGCTTTCGCTCGAATTCCAGCTTCGCAACGGCTCAAAACACACCATCCTGATCGGCAGCAAGGATTTTGCGGGCGATTCTGCGTACACAATCATCGACGGCGCCCAAAACGTTTCTTTGCTGCCGCAATTGCTGGCAACCAGCGCGGAAAAATCCGTCGAGGACCTGCGGGACCGCAACATTCTCCATATCGACGCCGCCGACGTTTCTTCCTTCGACCTTGCCAGCCCATCAGGCCAGCTCGCCGCCTCCAAGAAAAACGACCAGTGGCAGTTCACGAAGCCGGGGACATCTCGTGCCGATCCCGATGCGATGGATGGTTTGTTGCAAGCGGTTGCCAACGCGAAGATGGACTCCATTGTGGAAGAGAAGCCGGAACACCTCGATCGCTACGGCCTGCAAAAGCCTGCCATCACCTTTGCCGCAACGGCGGGCAAGGCCTCGCAGACGCTCCTGGTCGGCAAGAAGACCGGAAGCGCGTACTACGCTCGCGATGCTTCTCGCCCCACGGTTTTCACCATCAACGACGACGTGTACTCGAAGCTAACCCAAAAATACACCGAACTGCGCGACAAGAAAGTCGTCAACATCCCCGCGACAGATATGCGACAAATTCAAATTTCCAACCCCGCCGGATCCCTGGCTGTCAGCCGCAAAGCCGGCGATTCGGAAGACTGGATCTTTGAGGCTCCAAAGGAGCAGAAGGGGAAGGCGGCCTCGGGCTGGAAGATTGTGGACGCGCTCAGCGGGTTGACAGCCGATGAGATAATTGACCATCCTTCGCCCGCCGATCTCAGGTCTCTGGCGAAGCCGGACACGACGGTTGTAGTAACGAACGTTAAGGGCGAAAAGACCACAATCCGGTTCTCAAAGGCGACTGGCGAGTTCGTCTATGCCCAGAATAGTAGCAGCGCTTCACTGTACAGGCTCAAGGAGGGCGCCGTTACCGGTCTGAATCTGAAACCTGCGGATTTGACGCCATAACGGCCATCAGTGCGTATGTATCTGCTCCTTTCGGTCTGAAAATGCATCTAGTTAGTAGCATCGGCAACTACAAAGTAGATACTTGTGCCGCGCGTCCGGCTTTGTAATAGTCAGAGGCAACGAGGACCAACCACGAATGGCCAAGAGGAAGAAGTCTGCAAAGTCAGGCGGTAAGCGGGGTGACCGCCGCCGCAAGCACCGGCACTGGCAGGTTACTGTGTATTACAGCGACGGTGAAAAGTTTGCTCGGGTTTACATCGATCGCGAGCGCGCCGAGCGCTTCGCCGACCGCCAGAAAAAGTCCCCTGTTGTGAAGGCGACCCGCATTTTGGAAGTGGATCGGGAAGGGGCTAATTCTTAGCGGGTTGCGCGATCCTGCATGCGTGCCTAGCCGGAGTGTATCGCACACGCTTTGAACGGAGTTGTCGTGCGAACGCGCGACGTGTTGTAGAATATCAGCGGAAGTACTCCTCACGGGCGGGATTCGTATAGTGGTAGTACGCCACCTTGCCAAGGTGGAGGCGAGAGTTCGATTCTCTTATCCCGCTCCAGTTTTGTCGAAGGCGCGGTCTTCGCTTCAATGTAACGACCACCGTTGGCAACGTCTGCCGATGCGCTGTCATCTTAATTGGCACGGCGCCAAACCTTCCCCGGATTTGGCCAAAAGCAATAGAATAGGAACACTAAGTATGGGAGTCCGCCGCATCGTCGCTTTGGCTGGCGCGGTTGCTTTCGCGATCGAAATCTTTATGTTTGGCCTCGGGCAAACCGAGGCAGCGCAGTCGGCAGTATCCACGCAAACGCCAAAGGTAGATCATCCGGCAAAAAACCTTCAGCCTGAATCGCGGTTGCTGCTCATTCGAGGGGTCGACGGCGAGAACGCGAAACTGGTGCATTCATTGCCGGCCGGCAAGCACGGATTTTTGCTTTCGCCCGGCAAACCCTTGAACATGCAAAATCTGAAAGACGCGCTGAGGCTGTGGGGCACGGCGGCCGGCCAAGGCGATACCATTCAAATAACGGGGCTCGAGTTTCGCAGCAAACAAATACGTGTCCAAATAAATGGCGGAGGGAAAAAACACTTCAACTGGCGCCAGCACCTTCAGATCGGCATGGGCAATCTTTCTACCGCGCCGCCCCCCGATACCGGTCCGAGGCAGCCACTGGGCGGCGTCTTGATTTTGGACTATGGCCGCCCGCTGCCGGACATGACTCCCGAAGATTTGAAGCGCGACCTCGGCGTGATGCTCGATTTTTCCAAGCAGCAATCGGCGGCGGTAAATTGGATCGATACGATTCCACCGAAATTCAAGCAGGCGATCACGGACCACAAAGCGATGGTCGGGATGGATGAGGACATGGTCATTGCGGCGGTGGGCCGGCCGGATCACAAGGTCCGCCAGCGCGAACCAGACGGCAAAGAAACCGAAGATTGGATTTACGGCACTCCGCCAGCGAAAACGGTATTCGTTACATTCGCCGGCGACAGTGTGATCCGCGTGAAAGAATTCAACTGAAATCGAACAGAGCTGCGCCCTCGGCACCCTCTACCGGGCTTCAGAATCGATCTCGAGAGTCGGAAGAAGCTTTGGCTTTGTTTTGATCCATCGCCCGCCACGCATTCCGCTACGACGAACTCAGGATTGCTCACTCCGATGAAGAGGGGACGGCGCGCAGATAACTTTCGGCGCGCTCGGAAACGGCAGCTGTTTCCGAGCCACAAGGGGGCACCAGGCGTGACGGCGACGATGACGCGCTTGTTGCTACGGGGTCTGACGAGCTGTTTCGACAAGGGAAGTGGCAAGGGCCGGAATCACTTCATAGACTGGGCCGCGCCAGAACAACGGCGCGGGTGAGTCGTTCCATTTCGAACGCGGCGCGTACAGGACGGCTTCGTCCCAATAAAACCCTTTGCCGGAGTTCGGCTGCGGATCAGATGAATTTGAGTTCGCCGTTCGATTCAGTGCCTTGGATACTGCGTGCTTGGGATCCCAGAATTGCTGGACGCGAGCATCTGGCATCCTGGCCAGCGTGCTCCCGCTCGGTGCTCGCCAGTCCGTGAGGAGGATTGGCTCCCAAACGACCAGCACGCGCACTTTCCATTCCGGATGTCGTGCAAGAAGTTTCTGTGTTGCGGAGGCCCCCCGCAAACAATATGGTCAAGTAGGAGAGAATAGCAAAACCAAGCGAGGCACACTGACATCCGCATCAAACGCAGCCGCGAATGGACCGATATTCGCGGAGGGGAGCGTCACGAGCGGCGGCTGGCCCGCCGGGACTGTTCCAGGCGCCCACAAGTAGGTCGCACCGAACAGAATGGCGACCGCCAGCACGCCGAGAACGGCGATCTTCTTCTTCATTTGGGAGCCTGCCAGAAGCCGCCGGCAATCAATCCGGCGATCTGCTGAGGAAACAAGATCATTCCGAAGACCACAAGCACAGCCATCCAGAGTAGTACTTTGCCAAGCTGCCTGCCCCGGATCGCGCACTGTTTGGCGAAGTATTGCTGCCAAAATCCGAGGCCGAGCAAGGCGATGGATAGGCCCAAAAGCCAGGGACGCAGGGTGGTGAAGAATGCGCTCGCCGCACCAGCACCCAGAGCGGCGGCGAAACCGAGCGGAAGGCAACAACTGATCGTCGCGAGGGAACTCAGAATCGCGCCGACTGATGCCGAGGCACCTGTTCCCCGTTTCATGGCCTTTCCCCATGCCGGGCTTGGACGACTGCGCGGTGAATTATCTCCGCTGGGGGAAGACCGATAGGCTTCGGTCCAGAATACAAACGGCAACTCAGGGCAAAGCTGCGCGGCTCTTGAGATTCTCCGCTTACGTCTCGTCCGTTGATCCGAATGGTCGGAGAGCCAAGAAACCCAAGTTCGGCAGCCATCCGTTCATCTCTTACCAGCACTTCGTGAATCTCGGCGGCGACACCTTCCGCAGCCAACACTTCCCTGAGCAGCTGTACCACTGCTGGATGCGATGGGCACTCGGCTACGTATAAGACTTCCACTCTCACTTGGCACTTCCCGGCTTCGGCGGACTTGTTTCTCTTAAGATCGGGCAATGTGCATTTCGCTTGCGCATCTCTCTGTCGCAACTGCACAGAGCCAAACGCAGCTCGTGTTCTAGTTTTTGAAGGTCAGAAAGCTTCTTCTGAACGTCAACCAGCTTTCCTTGCAGTTGCCGGCGCACTGGGGCGCACGGTTGCAAGCGATTTCCTCGCAGACTCAACAGGCCGCGGATCTCGCTGAGTTTGAATCCGAGTCCCTGTACGCGGCGGATGAAGGCCAGGGTTTCGACATCGTTTTCCACATAGCGGCGAAAACCTCCCTGCGTCCTTAGTGGACGCGGGAGCAAGGCATTCCGCTCGTAAAAGCGAATGGCGTCAACGCTAAGGCCGATTCTTTTCGCGACGACACCGATTTGCATGTCTTTACCTCCCTTAAAAGGCTAAACCCTGGTGTGCAGTCCAGAGTCAAGAATTTTTTCTTGATGGAACCTGGGGCCTGTTTTGCAACTTGACGCTGAGCGGTAGATACTACGTGGCGTGAACTCACCGACGGCCGCCGTCCTTGGCGAAATTGGATTGCCTGCTACCATTCGTGAACTAGCCTCGCGCCGCTGGGATGTGCTGGTGGTGGGAGCGGGCCACAACGGGTTGGCTTGCGCGGCGTACCTGGCTAGGGCCGGCAAGAGAGTGCTGGTGCTGGAAAGCCGCACGCGAGTGGGCGGCGCCTGCACTATCGAAGAGCCCTTCCCCGGCGTGCGCATGTCGCCCTGCGCCTACTTGGCGGGATTGCTGCATCCACTCGTTGTTTCCGAGTTGAACCTGCCCGAGCGCGGCTTTCAGTGGACGCCTGCGGTCAACGGGCTATTCGTTCCCTTCCTCGACGGCTCAAGCGTGCAGCTTTGGGATAGCGACGAGAAGTGCGAGGCGGAAATTCGCAGCTTCGCTCGGGGCGACGTGGAGGGCTGGCGCGCGATGAGCGCTGTGCTGCGCAGATTGCGCGATGCGTTGCGTCCGAAGGGGGATGGCGATGTGTGGATCGGCGAGGCTCCCACGCGGGAACAGATCGAAGAGCGGTTGGGGAAAGACGAGGAAGCGAGGCACGTGCTTTTCGACTGGTCGATGGCCGAGTTCGTGGAGCACTACTTGCGCGACGAACGGCTGCAGACAGCGTATCTCGGACAAGGAGTGATTGGGACCAATGCCAGCCCGTTCGATGCGGGAACGGCCAGCATCCGCTTCCATCACGCGTCGGGAAGGCTGGGAGGAATGCCCGGCATGTGGGGCTACGTGAAGGGCGGGATGGGCATGGTCTCGTTCTACTTTTGCGACGCGGCGCGAGAGGCGGGAGCGGCGGTCGCCGCCGGCGTCTCTGTCGCGAGGATTGTGCCCGGCGAAGGCGTGCGGCTCGAAGGCGGCGAATTTATCGCGGCTCGCGTTGTGGTGTCGAATGCCGACCCACGCCAAACGCTGCGATTGCTGGGACCCGCGGCCGATCAGACGTGGCGCGAGCGCGTCGAGGAAATTCCGATGGAGGGCTGCACCGTTAAGCTGAACGTGCTGCTGAGCGAGTTGCCGAACTTCGTGGCACGTCCCGGAACCGATCAGCCGCACCACTGCGGGCAAATCAACACGCCGCTCACCAAAGACGAGTGGAAGGAAGGGTTCGCCGCGGCGCGCTGCGGCGAGTTGCCCGAGCATCTGTGGTGCGAACTTTATTTCCAGAGTGCTCACGATCGATCGATTGCGAATCCCGGGCAGCACACGATGAGTGTGTTTGCGCAGTACGTCCCCTACAAGTTTGCGCAGGGCGCGTGGGATACCCGGCGGGAGGAAGTGCGTCGGCTCGCGCTCCATTCGCTGGCCCGCTTTTGTTCGAATATCGACAGCTCCGTGATCGATGCACAGGTGCTTGGCCCGCCCGATATCGAGCGAAAGGTCGGGCTCACCGGCGGCCACATATTTCAGGGCGAGTGCTTGCCTCCGTATATGTGGTCGAAACGGCTTTCAGCGCGCACGCCCATGCGGGACGTCTACTTGTGCGGCGCCTGCACGCATCCGGGAGGCAGCGTGATCGGCATCAATGGGCGGAATGCGGCGATGGCCGTTTTGCGCGATATTTCTTAGTCTCGCGCTCCGTTTCGCATTTCGGTCGTGTCCTAATCCGAGCGAAGGAAGGCAATTCTTTCTTCAGGGACTAAGCCCTCTCAGCTCTTGCCGATCTTGTGGACCTGAAGGTCCCACCTCCTAGAAACCGCAGACCATCCGCGTTCGCGAGGCGAATTAGGACAGTACCTGCGTTTCCGAAAAATTGACAGCGTGGGGCGCGTCCGCTAATCTGCTAGCTGACATTACAAGCCAAGGAGCGATGAATGGCGCAGGGCAACCCCGTAAAGCACAAGAAGAAGACCAAGTCTGTATTGAAGAATATCCGGCAGACGGAACGGCGGGCGGCGATTAATCGCATGAACCGGACACGCGTGCGCACGGCGATGCGCCGCATGCGCGCCGCGCTTTCGGCCGCGGACGGTGGCGAGGCGGAAAAGCTGGCATCGGCCACGTTTTCGGAATTGGACAAGGCGATTCGGAAGCGGACGCTTTCCGAGAATACAGCGAATCGCTACAAGTCGCGGTTCACACTGGCGCTGAACGCGCTTAAAGCGAAGAAGTAAAGTCGAAATAATTCGATTATCATCGAAAGGCGCCTCGGAAAACCGGGGCGCTTTTTTTGTGTGTAGCGACGCGCGGCACGCAGCCGCGGCGAACGGCTATGCTAGTATCGATCGCTTATGCAAACCGGAATTATCGGGCTACCGCAAGTTGGGAAGACGAGCCTGTTCCGCATTCTCACCAAAGCGCGCGTGGATGCGCGAAGCGCGCCGAACCAGGCGCACGTTGGTATCGCGCGCGTGCCGGACGCTCGCGTAGCGAAGCTCGCCGAAGTGTTCAAGCCGAAGAAGGTGACGTACGCAACGATCGAGTACGTGGATATCGGCGGCTTGCAGAAGGACCGCGAGAAGAATTCGGCTTCGCTTGTGCCGCTGCGCGAAGCGGATGCGCTGGCGCACGTGGTGCGGCTTTTCGAGAATCCGGCGGTGCCGCAGGAGGGAGGGTCGCTTGATGCGGTTCGCGACATTGTGAACGTAGATATCGAGTTGATTTTAAACGATCTTGAGCAGGCGGCGAAGCGCATCGAACGCGTCGAAAAGGACTTGAAAAAGAAGAAGGATTCGCTGCTCGAATCTGAATTGCAACTGCTGACGCGCTGCCGGCAGACGCTCGAAGCCGAGACGCCGCTCCGCGAGCTCGAACTCAAGCATGAGGAAGAGAAGATGCTCGCCGGCTTCATGTTTCTGACGCGCAAGCCGATGCTTTACGTTTTGAACCTCGGCGACGAGGAAGCCGCGCAGATCGATCGAGTGATTGAGAAACACCATCTGGAAAAGCTGGCGTCGAAACGACAAACCGCCGTGGTGCCGTTTTGCGGGAAGATCGAGGCGGAGTTAGCGGAACTGGACGATGCGGAATCCGCCGAGATGATGCGCGCGTATGGCTTGACGGAATCGGGGCGGGACCGCCTGATTCAGGCAAGCTACCGCCTGCTCGGTTTGATTTCGTTTCTGACTTGCGGCGAACCAGAGTGCCGCGCATGGACAATCAAACGCGGCATGACGGCTCCAGAAGCCGCGGGGGCGATACACAGCGACATTCAGAAGAATTTCATCAAGGCGGACGTGGTGAATTGGGAAGACTTGTTGAAAGCCGGAAGTTTCGCCGCCGCGCGCGAAAAGGCTCAAGTGCGGCTCGAAGGCAAGGAATATATCGTGCAGGATGGCGACGTTATTTTGTTCCGGCACTCGGGATGAGTGCTGGGCGGGCGCTTGCACGACGGGCTACCATTTCCCAGACGACAGCTCTGAGTCCCAAAGGCATGGTTACCTTTTCTGAAGCAGGAGAATGTGATCCAGCACTCGGTTGGCTACGTCGAACTTCGATAGCTTGGGCAGAGGGATTTCCGTGCCGTCGCGAACGAAGAGTGTCACGATATTTGTGTCGGTATCGAAGCCGGCGCCTTCCTGCGTGACATCGTTTGCAACGATCATGTCCGCGCCCTTACGCGTGAGCTTGGCCCGTGCGTTTTCGGCGAGGCCGGAGGTTTCCGCGGCAAAGCCGACGAGGATGCGTTTGCTTCCGTGTCGGTGAGGCCGGGCGCTTAGCTCGGCGAGGATGTCGGGAGTGGGTTCAAGTTCCAGCGTGAGCCGATCATCGCCTCGTTTGAGTTTTTGCGATTGCGCGGCGGCCGGACGATAGTCCGAGACCGCGGCAGCCATAATTACAACATCTGCTTCGACGGATCGCTCACTCACGGCATTTCGCATATCGTTCGTTGAGCGCACCGGTATCCAATCAGCACCTTCCGGCACAGGCAGACCAGTAGGTCCGCTGATCAGGATTACGTGCGCGCCACGGCGGGCCGCGGCCTCAGCCAGCGCATAGCCCATTTTTCCGGACGAGCGATTGGTGATAAAGCGGACGGGATCGACATCTTCGCAAGTGGGGCCGGCGGTTACGAGAACTGTTTGGCGCTCAAAGTCGTGGCGCAATCCCAGCACAACACAAACTCTGCGAGCGATGGTTTCCGTAGCGGCGAGGCGTCCGGCACCGATCATGCCGCAGGCCAGATAGCCCTCGTCAGGATCGACGACGTGAACTCCGCGCGCGCGAAGGGTCTTCAAATTTTCCTGCGTGGCCGGATGCTCCCACATGTTGACGTTCATCGCGGGGGCAACGACAACTGGCGCCTTTGTGGCGAGATAGAGCGTCGAAAGAAAATCTCCGGCGATGCCATGCGCGAACTGTCCGAGAATGTCAGCGGTTGCGGGCGCGACGAGAAGCAAGTCTATGCGCTGGGCCACGGCGATGTGCTCGATGGCGCTTTCCAAGTTGGCGGAAGAGGAGTTATCCGCACCGAACATTTCGGTGATTACTTTTTTCCCCGTTAGAGCGGCGAAGGTGAGGGGCGTAATGAACTCGCGCGCGGAGCGTGTCATCACGACCTGGATGTCGAGTTTTTCTTGCTGGAGGCGGCGGACGAGTTCCGCCGCTTTGTAGGCTGCCACCCCGCCGGTTACACCCAGTGCGATTTTCATGAAGCTGAACCCCGCCCTTCGCCAACGCAAACTCAGGGTGAAAAGGCGACCGCGACAAAAACCGACCAGTTATCTGCGACGCTTTGCGTCGCCTTCTTCCGATCCGTCCGTAAGCTCAGGCAGTTCGTATTCCAGGAGGCCCTGTTGCAGCTCCTCTTCGGCGATGCGCGAAGTCTTGCGTGACTTCGGATTATCCACCATCGGGCGCCCGCCGATCATCAACTGCCGGGCGCGGCGGGAGACGACCACGACATAAGCAAACTGGCTATCCGGCACTTGTCTGAGAGCAGCCATAGGCAAATCAGCCTCCGAAGGACTTCAGAATTTCACGAATCCGCTGTTCTTTTCGAGCAATCCGGCAACGCGAGCCGAGCGCGATGGCCTGAACTTCGCGTCCAGCCCGATCGAGATCGTCATTTATGATGGCGAAATCATAGCTGCGATAGTTGAGCATTTCCTGCCGTGCGCGCTCAAGGCGGCGCCGAATTTCGTCCTCTGAATCCTGTCCACGCTCCCGTATGCGCCGTTCAAGATCCGCGGCAGAGGGCGGCAACACGAAAATCGCCACGGAACCGGGTAACTCTCCCTTAGCCTGAAGCGCTCCTTGCACGTCGATTTCGAGAACTAAATCCTTCCCTAGTGCAAGGGCTTGGTCCAGTGATTTTCGCGGCGTTCCGTACCAATTTTTCCCGAACACCTGAGCGTATTCCAGAAATTCGCCGTGTTCAACCATTCGCTGGAATTCACTTTCGGATACGAAATTGTACCATTTGCCCTCGCTTTCCGTCTTGCGCGGAGGGCGTGTTGTACACGAAACGGATAGCATCGTCCCGGGAAGCTCTAAGATCTTGCCGACAAGCGTGGATTTCCCCGATCCGGAAGGACCGGAGATGATCAGGACCAGCGGCTCGGACTCGCTCATTCTACGTTTTGCACCTGTTCGCGAAGTTTTTCGATCTCGGATTTCATTTCGAGCGCATGCGCGGTGATTTCGAGCCCTTCCGCGTCGTTACCAGGAGTTTTTGAGAGCAGGGTATTGGCCTCGCGCTGCATTTCCTGCAAAAGAAAATCGAGTTTCTTGCCCACATCCACGGCGCCGGCAAGCAGCGTCTGAAACTGACCTACGTGGCTGGCCAAACGTGCGATTTCTTCGGAGATATCGCTGCGTTGCGCAGCAAGGGCAGCCTCTTGTGCTAAGCGCGCAGGATCGAGAGACGCTTCGCCGAGTAGCTCTTTAAGACGCACCTCGAGACGCTTCGCAAATACCGGACGAACACGCTCGGCCAGCGTCTCAACCTTTGCCGTGAGGCTCGTGATGCGGGAAAGTCGGCCGGACATCTCGGTGAGAAGCGCGGCGCCTTCCTCCTCCCGCATGCGGTCGAGCTTATCGATCGCGGCGGCGAGGCAGCGTGCAGTCAGGTGTTCGAGACGCGGTAAATCTTCGTCCAATAGCGCGGCTGCCGGGCCGATCACTCCCGGCAAGCGCAGGATTGCAGCCAAGTCCGGCCGCGTAGATATATCGAACCGCTTTCGTAACGCGTCGACGGCATCGAGATATGCCGCTGCAATATCTTGATTGACGCGGACGGCGGACGACTCAGCTAGTTCATGGCGAACAGTGACGTCCAGATGACCCCGGCGCAGACGCTGGCGGACCACTTTCCGTATACGAGGTTCGATGGGTTCGAAGCCCTCCGGCATGCGGAGGTGCAGGTCCAGGAAGCGATGGTTGACGCTGCGGATCGCAACGCGCAGGTTGAACCCGCTTTCGCTGAGGCGAGCTTCACCGTAGCCGGTCATGGATTTCAGGCTCGAAGGACGCACCTGGGAGCCAGGTCGATCAGTGGATGCCGGTTGTGATTTCGTAGGCACTTTGTTTGTCGCTTCTCACTAAACCTTACATTCCCTATGTGACCGTTTCGGCATCGCGAAATTGCATTTCGTAGAGGCGCGCGTAGCTCCCGCCGCGCTCCAGGAGTTCTTCATGTGTTCCCCGCTCGCGAATCGAGCCGTCGTCGAGCACTGCGATCATATCCGCACGGCGAATCGTTGAAAGACGGTGCGCGATCACGAAAACGGTCCGGCCCGTCATCAAGTTGTTGAGCGCCTTCTGAACGAGCATCTCGGACTCCGAATCGAGTTCGGACGTGGCTTCGTCCAAGATCAGGATGGGGGCATCCTTCAGCAAGGCTCTGGCGATGGCCAGCCGCTGGCGTTGGCCGCCGGACAGGCGCTGCCCGCGATCACCGATGACCGTTTGGTAGCCGTGGGGCATGCGGATGATGAAATCGTGGGCTAGAGCAGCCTGAGCTGCCGCGATGATCTTGTCGTCAGGCATATCTGGGCGACCATAACAGAGATTGCTCCGAACGGTGTCGTTGAAGAGAATTGTTTCCTGGGTGACGATGGCCATCTGCTCGCGCAAAGAGCGAAGCGTCACTTCCGAAAGATCGTAGCCGTCGATTCGGATCGAGCCTGAAGTCGCCGAGTAAAAACGAGGAAGAAGATTGACCAGGGTGGTTTTTCCAGCGCCGCTCGATCCCACGATAGCGACAACAGCTCCCGCGGGAACTTTCAGGTCGATGTTTTTCAAAATCAGGGGTCCCGTGTCATACACAAAGCTCGCGCGCTCGAATTCTATCGATCGAGAGAATGGCGGCAGCACTTTTGCTCCAGGAGCATCCATGATCTCTTTCGGCAGATCCAGAAAAGCGAATACCTGCATCGCAGTGCCGGCCGCCTGCAAAAAGAGTTGATAGACGTTTCCAAGGCGTTTGATTGGCTCGTAAGACTTGAACAGCGCGTAAGCGAAAGAAACGAATAATCCGATTGTCATGCGGTGTGCTTTGATTTCGCCGCGCGCAACGAGGAGTACCAGCGCAATCACGACTGCTCCCAGAATGTCCATTACCGGTGAAGTGGCGGCGAAGGCTCTGATCCAGCGCATGTTTTCGCGGAGCAGGTTGCGCGCGGCCTCGCGGAATTTGCGGATCTCGAAACCTTCCATTCCGAACGCCTTCACCACCCGATTTCCGGCGATCGTCTCCTGAAGAATTTCGCTCAAATCCGCCAGACGCGAGCGGCTCTTTTCCGACGAGCGACGAATGCGACGTCCGAATTTGCCAACCGGCCAGACTACGGCTGGAATTAGAATCGCCGACCCCAAAGCCATTCTCCAGTTGATGACGAGCAAAACGGTAACAAAAGCGATGAGCGCAAAGAGCTGGCGAAAAAATTCCGCGAACCAGTCGGAAAAAGCGCTGCGCATTTGCTCAATGTCGCTGATGACGGCGGACATCACGCGCCCCGTGGGATTATGTTGAAAGAAACCAACCGGCTGCTGGACCACCTGACTGTAAACCTCATTGCGCAAGTCGGTGACACCGGAGAGTCCCACGTGTTGGATCAAAATACTTCCCACATATTCCGCCGTGCCCTTAATGAACGTCAGCAGAAGCAGAGCAACTGCAAAAACCGTCCACACATTATGGAAATGGCGAGGGACGAACGAGTGCAGATCAACCACCCGGTGGGTCAGCGGTATTTGAAATAAGGTCAGTGCCTGTGCTGTTGAATGCGGATTCAAGATCACGTCGAAGGCGGGACGGAAGGCAAAGGCAATGAGGAAATCAACCGCTCCCATCGCAGCGATGAGGACAATACCCAAGGCCAGTCGAGGCACATAGGGGCGCAGATAGCCCAGCAGCCGAACGATTTCCTGCCGTGCCGTGGCGGGCCGGATAAGTGGCTTCAGTTGGGGCAAGGGACTGGCCATATCGATTTTCGGATCGTCCAATCGCGATACTGTGTCGAGTCTGTTAGCCTATGCATCGTTCAAGCATCTTGCAAGCCGTAATCGCATCGGCGATTATGCGCTGATGATCCGCGAGTTTTACGACGCGGATCCATCGAGATCGCGATGCACCACTTTCGTGGCATATCCTTTCTTCTGGAGCGCGCGGCGCGTCATCTCAGCTAGAGCTACTGAGCGGTGCCGGCCTCCCGTGCATCCAAACGCAACCGTCAAATAACTTTTCCCCTCCCTAATGTAGTGCGGGATCAGGTACGTCAATAGGCTCTCGATCCTGCGCCGGAATTCTTCCGTCTGCGGAAAAGATTGGATGTAGCGCGCCACTCGCGAATTCCTCCCGTCGAAAGGACGCAGGCGCGGCACGAAATGCGGGTTCGGGAGAAAGCGCACGTCGAAAACCAGGTCGGCGTCCGCTGGAATGCCATATCGAAATCCGAAGCTAACGAGCGATACCAACAGCGGCCGGCGCCCGGGATTCTGGAAGCGGTCGATCACAAACTGGCGCAGCTCGTGGACGTTGAACTTCGTCGTGTCGATGATGACGTCCGCGAGGCGGCGAATCGGAGCCATGCGGCGCCGCTCTTCCCGAATTCCCTGGAGAACGGAACCGCTTCGGCCGAGCGGGTGGGGACGGCGCGTCTCGCTAAAACGGCGCTGGAGCGCCGCATCACTTGCTTCAACGAAAACCAGGCTGGTCGCATGTTCGAGCGCCAGCTTGCGATATATGCCGGGCAGCTTTTCAATCTGCTCGCCCTCCCGTGCGTCAACCAGAAGCGCGGCACGATCCACTTCGCCTCTACCTTCTTCGTAAAGCTCGCTAAAAGTTGGAATGAGGGCAACGGGAAGGTTGTCCACACAGTAGAACCCGAGGTCTTCAAAAGTATTGAGAACCGATCCCTTGCCGGAGCCGGAGAGGCCAGTAAGGATTACAAGCTGGCGTGCGTGGCGTTTCCGGTCGGAGCGCTTCACGGCGGTTGCAGCTCAAGCCTTTACCCGGCGGCGGTGAGTGCTCGGGATGCGCAAATCTTCGCGGTATTTGGCGACTGTCCGGCGAGTGACCTGAATGCCTTCCTCACTGAGTTTCTTGGTGATCTGTTCATCGGTAAGAGGGCGAGCGGTGTCTTCCGCTTCGATCATTTGCTTCACACGGCGCTTGAGAGATAAGAGAGACATGTCGCCGCCCTGCGGACCATTGACAGATTCGGAGAAGAAGCTTCGCAACTCCAGGACACCTTGGGGCGTATGCACGTACTTATTGGCCACCGCGCGGCTCACTGTAGAAGGGTGTACGCCAACCTCTTCGGCGACTTCCTTAATCATCATGGGTCTCAGGTGGTCGGGGCCGTAATCGAGGAAATCTCCCTGGCGGTGAAGAATCGAGTGGCAGACGCGCAGGATGGTGTGCTTGCGCTGCTCGATATTTTTCATCAACTGTATCGCGGCAGTAAAACGCTCCTTGACGTAGTTGCGGACATCCCGGTCCGCCGCATCACGCGCCAGTAACCGGCGATACGTGGGACTCAAGCGGAGTTGTGGCACGTCATCATCATTCATGAAAACCTGCCACTCGCCGTCGACTTTGCGGAACTGAACATCCGGCTCGACAAGCCTGGGCTCGATTTTGTTGTAGCGCAGACCCGGTTTGGGGTCGAGACGCTTGATAACGTCCACCGCCCGCTTCACCATTTCCACGGGGCGGTTCAGCGCGCGTGCAACTTCCTTCAACTGGTTGTTTTGCAAAAGTTTCAGATGTTCGGCGATGATTTGTTGAGCTAGGGTATTCTGCGGATCAAGCAGCTTTACTTGCAGGATCAGGCATTCCTCTAAATTGCGTGCGCCAACTCCTGGGGGATCCAATTCCTGCACCAATGCCAGAGCTTCCTCGACATCCTCCATCGAATAATTCCCAGATTGTGCGATTTCATCAAGCGTCGCTGTCAAGTAACCATTTTCGTCCAGATTGCCAATGATCGATTCGGCGATCTTTCGGACGGTCTCTGTGCAAATGCTGGCACTCATTTGCCATGTCAGGTGATCGGTAAGACTTGCGGGAGACGAGAGAAACTTGTCAAACGAGGGTCTTTCGATCTCTTCGTGCTCGCCGCCGGCGGATCGCTCCGCGCCAGTATCCAGATATTGGGTGAAAAACGATCCAAAATCGAACTCATCGAAGGGATTCGGGCCCTCGGTCTCTGGAACCTTTTCCGTTTCTTTCTTGAGGAAGGCCTCGTCAGTGTAACTATCGGTAGCCACGCCATCCTCGCCGAGTTCTTCGAGAACAGGGTTGGCCATAATCTCTTGATTGATCATTTCCCGAAGCTCGAGGCGATTCAGAGCCAGCACGCTGACCATTTGCACTAGCCCCGGCGTCAAAATCTGCTTCTGAGCCAGCCGGAGGTGCAGTTTGGGTGCGAGCCAGTTCATAACATTCAGTTGAGGCGGAAACTTTCCCCTAAGTAGATACGGCGAACATCGGCATTCGCGGAAAGCTCCAACGGTGTGCCTGCGGCGAGAATTTTACCCTCGCTGATGATATAAGCCCGATTCGTAACCGCCAGTGTATCGCGAACATTGTGATCCGTAATCAAAACGCCAATTCCAGCTTCACTTAAGTCCGCAATGATCTTTTGAATATCCACCACCGTTAACGGGTCAATGCCCGCAAAAGGCTCGTCCAAGAGAACGAAGGACGGAGAGAGCACCAAAGAGCGCGCTATTTCTAGGCGCCGGCGTTCGCCGCCCGATAGGACGTGGGCGTGGCTGGAACGCACCCCTTCTAGTCCCATTTGTGCCAAGAGCTCCTCCACCCTGTCGCGCCTCTGTTGTGGAGTCACTGACAGGGTTTCCAGCACTGCGAGCAAATTTTCCTCCACAGTCAATTTCCGAAAGACTGAAGGTTCCTGAGGAAGGTAGCTGATGCCGCTGCGGGCCCGGAGATACATGGGGAGGTCGGTGATATCCTCGCCATCCAGCAAGACACGCCCGTAATCGGGGCGAGCAAGCCCAACTAGGATGTAAAACGTCGTGGTCTTTCCCGCGCCGTTCGGCCCGAGTAGCCCAACTACTTCTCCCTGCTGAATTTCCAGGCTAACGTCGTTAACGACAGTCCGGCGGCGGTATGACTTCCGGAGCTCGGCGGCCTGGAGTTTCAACATGCCAGTTCATTTCTCAATCCGGTGCTTCGTCAGCGTGCGCGAACCTTCTTGCGAGTCAATTAAAATCGTATCACTCGCTACAAAGAAGGTCAACGAATGGCCCGTGGTTGTGTCGCTAGAAGCATTAGCTAGAGTCGGCTGGCCGCCGGAAAGAACGAATTTCCCATCGCTAGCGGTGTATTCCGCTTGATCCGCCATCCCCCGCCGGTCCCCCTGACGGACCACAACCTCGCCTTCGGCTACCACCCGGCTCAATTGGCGTCCAACTGCTGTGACTCCCGATTCTAGGCGACGCTCCGGTGAAGTAGAAGGTGAGGCGCCAGTTAGGGGAGGGGCGCCCTTCGAAGCAACCGTTGCCGGTCCCAAGAATACGTCCAAAGTGCGGGATTCGAGCGAGCCCTCGCTGGAATCAGCCCGCACGCCACCTTCAAGATGAGCTTTACTCTCCTCGGCCAGATACGTGAGCATCGGAGCGCGAACCTTCCACAAGACTGGTTGAGAAGACGAAGGTTGCCGAGACGTGAGCTTACCTCCTGGCAGTGAAGCGAGCGGCCCGCCAGTTTGGGGGAAAACTGCAACGACATGCCCAGTGGCTTGCATTTTCTTGGCGTCGCGCCAAATTTCGATCTGATCGCAATCCAGCACGGCAGCCCCTTGCCACAATCGCGCATGGCCTGCGTAAACAGCGTGCCCCGAACTCGCCGAGCCGGAAAGCTTATCAGCCGAGATGTGGGCAGCGCCAGAACCAAGGCTCACCGCGTCTCCCTCCGCCGCCGGTGTATAGGTGGATACCACCCCATCCGTGGCACTGAGTTCGCCCGTTCTTTGGTTGAACACAACCGTGCCTGCTGTGGAGCGGCTCATCGAATCTGAAATGACCGGCGCACCCTCCAGAGTAACTGTATCCGTAGCGCGGACGACGCGAGCGCTCGCGGCAGTTGCTTCACGACCCGCCTGGCTGAAACGCACATTCCCCGTTTCGTCGAGAGTTTCCCATTCCCCATGCGGGTCGAATGTGACGGCAAGCTCCACAGCCGAGATGGTCTGCTCATTCTCATGGTTGGCTTGCCTGTGAATCTCTACGCCGGAGCGTCCGAATACTTTGCTGAGACGTCCGTCAGGGCTGGCCTGCGCTACAAATCGCTTTGCGCGCAGCGTACTTCTGTCCGCACCCTCTTGTGATTCGATTGTTGCTGGAGCAAGAGTTTCCGCCATTTCAATCTTCTGACTGGTCAGCGCACGATCGCGTTTGGCGGCCGAGCTTTCTGAACCCCGCGCGCCCGCAACGGAGAAAATTAGACGCAAGGCCCCGGTTTTCAGAAGTTGTGAATTACTTCCCTTGCGCGATTCCGCCTCTACACCCCCTGTGGCAATCATCTGCTTGATCAAATTGTCTTTCGGGAACATTTCGAATTCCACTTCAGTGGCTGAGAAGTGATCGGAGCTGCCGGCGGTCGTCCGGCCGGCGGATACATGCCCAGCTGCGAGGATCCGCTCGACACGGCCTGAGGCGTTCAGTGAGGCCTCAAAACGATCAGCGGAAACAACCTCGTTCGCTCCGCCCGCCGTCGCACGAATTCGGGGGCTCCCCTCAGCAATGGCGCGCTCGGCATGATATTTATCGTCAAGTTGCACCAAAATTGTGCCGCCTGAAAGCTCTCGACTGCCTTGCCGTACGAGAGCAGGTCCGCCTAGCACCACGGTTCGCTGGTTACGGCGCACTTCGAGACTCGTTCCGGTAGCCGTTATGGGCATTCCATCTGTCTCAGCCGATGGAGCCAAATCAAATTCGATTGAGTGCTCCACACGCACAATTGAATTGCGAGTGCTATAGCTGATGCCGACGCCTCGACCGCTTCCACCTGCAAAACGGAACTCGACCGGGGCCTGCGTTGAGGCTTCACCCGTGTTGCGATTGAACAGCAGATTGCTCGTCGTTACTTCGAGGCTCGCGTTCAACGCGACGGCATTGCCAGGAACTGACTTCGCGCTTCCGATGTCGATCTGTACTTGGCCTTCGCAGCGCACGTATCCCGTTTCCGGCTCGTAGCTGCATTCGCGCGTGTGGATATTGTCGCTGCGCTCGCCCTCCTTGCCATAAATCGTGATCCACACGTCCTCGAGTAGTGAACGGTTTCGATCCCTATACTGGGTGGCGTGCGACGCGCGAATAGTAAAGACAGTCCGATCCTGCTCGACCTTTGAGAACGAGATTTCAGCCGACTGCTGTTGGACAGAGGCTGGTACGGGAGCCGGTCCGTGCCTGCGAGCGCGCGCCTCGCGAAGCGTGCGCCCGCCATACACAGCGGCCACGATAAATACGATCAGCGCCGCGGCCCATGCCGCCCAACGTGCGTAGCGCGCAGCTTCCCGATTGTACAAGCCGGAGTTCCTCTTTTGAGAAGTATAGGCGCGTGCTGGGTCAGGAACAACGTGGCAAAGGCTAGATCAGGGCGCGGGCAGGACTCCCACGCCGGCGGCGGCTACGCAATCGCGGGTTGTATTTTTAACCAGATACATCGCTTCATCGGCGAGGTGAAGCAGTTCGGCCTTGGTTCGCGAATCGGTAGGATAGGAGGCGACGCCCACGCTCGCTGTTACCGTGACATCTAGCCCCGTATCCTTTAGCCATCGCGTTTCGCGGATAAGATGGTGCAGCCGCCGCGCCACACCGAGGGCATTCTCCTTCGAGGTTTGGGGAAGCAGCACCACGAACTCGTCTCCGCCATATCGAAACGCAAGGTCGATCATGCGGCACTTCTCTTTGATTGCTTCGCCGATCTCGGCAAGGAGTTTCGAGCCCATCAAGTGGCCGTGTGTATCATTCACATTCTTGAAGTGATCCAGATCAATGAAAATCACTGAAAATTCGAATGAATATCGATGCGACCGGTAAATCTCCGTATCGAGCATGAAATTCAAATGGCGCGCGTTGTAAAGACTAGTGCAGTCATCAGTGATCGTGAGCTCGTGGATGCGCTGGACGTGGCGCGCGTTTTCAATCGCAATTGCAGCATAATCGGCAAGAGCCTGGAGCAACGCCAGATCGCGCTGGCTGAATCCCTCCGGACCGATGCAGTTGATTAACTCGATCACTCCGAGGCACTGTTCGCGGAAGCGCACGGGAACGGCGACGATCGAACGCGTGGCTACCTTGGTCTTCTCATCCGCCTGACCGAAGAAACGCGAATCAACACTGGTGTCCGCAACTACCACCGGTTCGCCAGACTGCGCCACCCAACCCGCTACTCCCTGACCCACCTTGATGCGCATGTCCTTAAGAGCCTCGGCGCCCTGGCCGGTGGCGATTTGGAAGTACAGCTCGTTCTTCGCGAGATCCATCAATAGCAATGACCAGGTGTCCGGGTGCAAGACCTCATTGATTTTTTCCATGATGGTGCGCAGCACCTGGTCAAGCTGGAGCGAAGAGGTTAGGGCCTTGCCAAGTTCGCGGAAGACTGTAACTTCGCTAATGTCCGGCGGTTCTACCGCCGCCGTGGGATTCTGACGCCGTTCGACGCCGTCAAAGGGCTTACTGTCGGAAGCACGGCGCATTCGTCCCAGTGGCGTTTGCTGCTTTGCGTCTTGGGCTTCGGAAGGCAACGTTGGCATTATAGTGAACCATTTTCGCCTGTCGCAACGAACAATCCAGTGCCATTGCCGAAAGGCCAATGGGTGGCTTTTCCAGTTGCGCTCGGGCGTCATTGACACTGATTCAGTCGGCGTCTATATTTTTCGCAGGTCCCCAGGGAATGTCCTCAACACCTTTCGGCGAACACCTCAAGCGGGAACGCGAAATGCGGGGAGTTTCCCTCAGCGAAATTTCTGCCGCGACGCGCATCAGCACAAGGTTCTTGGAAGCAATCGAGAATGACCGGTGGAACGAGCTGCCCGGCGGAGCATTCAATCGCGGTTTCATCCGTTCGATCGCACGTTTCCTGGGACTCGACGAAGATAGCTTAGTGGCCGAGTACGCGTTGGACACCTCCGGTAACACGAACGTCCGCGAGGCCCCACAGTTTGTCAAGGCCGGCCGGAACTGGCGACCGGTAGTCGTCGCAGCAGCGATGCTCCTGGCCCTGCTGGCAGCCGGACTGCTCGTGCATCATTTCTTCGGATCACGGATCATGGCCATCTTACACGGACGCCACCCTCCCGCAGTACCAGCCGCATCCGCTGGATTGGCATCAAAGGGTGCCCCTCCCAGCGTCGCAAGTCAGGTCAAGGCGCTGGCGAGTCCGGCAAGCGCGAACTCCCAGGCCTCCGATCCTGCGCCAGGTGGAACTCTTACGCTCAGCATCGGAATCGAAAAGCCGGGCTACTTGAAAGTCATCGCGGACGGACGAGCGGTGTTCCGTGAAAGGGTTCGAGCCGGTTATTCCCATAGCTTCGAGGCGCGGAACACGCTCGAGATCTTCTCCACCCGGGCGAGTGGTGTGCGGCTAAGTCTCAACGGACAAGCCGTCCCGTTTCCCCCTTCGCCAGGTAAAATGGCGCGCATCGAGATAACCAAGAACGATCTGCATCCCACTGGAGGGGTCCATTAGCAGCGAATTGCGCGAGCAGATCCGTTCCGGGCACGCCCGGCCCGAACAGAAGTTCGCGCTCTGCGCGGGTTCCTTCCCACTTGTTCCGGAAGAGCGCGTCGAATTGCTTGCTGTCCTAGCTTCGGATTCAGATCCCGGTATCGCCGAGCGCGCACAAAATGCGCTCTTGACCCAGCCTTTGGAAGTTTTCTTAGCCGCGTGTGCTCGCTCTGACGTAGATCCTCGCTTCTTCGCCTATTGCGCCGATTATCTTCCCGAAAAAAAAGGCATCGCTGACGCCATGGCGCGAAACGCCAGCTGTCCCACGGCGAATGTTGCACGAGTGGCCTCGAGCCTGACTTCTGCGGGCATACAAGCCCTGCTCGACAACCTCGAACGCCTTATCTCCGATCCGCAATTGGTGCTGGCCGTGGTCGCTTCTTCCGCTGCAAATACCGAACAGCGTGAGCTCCTGGGAGAAATGGAAAAGGGCGCTATCGCCATGAATGAACTTGAAGAGGCAGCCGCCGAAATTGAACCCGATCCTGTAAAGCGGGAGACCCTCTTCCAAAAGGTCGCGCACATGAACGTGGTCCAGCGCTTGACCCTAGCCCTGAAGGGTGGCCGCTCGGAGCGGATGCTCCTCATCCGCGATCCAAACAAACTGGTGCAGCGCTGTGTGCTCCAATCTCCCCGCTTAACTGATACGGAGGTCGAGGCGTTTGCCTGCATGACAAACTTGAGTGCGGAGATCCTGCGATCAATTTCGCTGATTCGCGTATTCATAAAAAACTACGCCGTTGTGAAGAATCTCGTGAACAATCCCAAAACGCCGCTGGACGTCTCTCTGCATTTGTTCCCACGCCTCACAGCGACCGACTTAATGAAACTTACGGCCAACAAAAACATCCCTGATACGTTGCGGTCCACGGCCATGAAGCTTCACCGAAAGCGCAAAATGGGAGGCTGACGGAACTGGATTTTCCTTTGCATCGCTCGGCGATAAACATGACCTCCAAAGGTAGTCGTCGCATCACATGACTTCCCAAGCCGTAGCAGCCCCGACCCTTCGGGAAGGATCGGCGGTCATCAGCTCGCGCGGAGTCGAACGCCTGCGCTCCGGACATCTGTGGGTTTATCGGAGCGACGTTTCCTCGGTTCAAGCCGATCCAGGAGCCGTCGTCCGTTTGTGCGATGATCGCGGCCGTTTTCAAGGCCGCGCCTTCTACAGCGATAAGTCGCAGATCTCGGTTCGCCTCCTCACGCGCAACGACGTTGCCATTGACCGCGCCTTTTTTGCCGAGCGAATTCAGCGGGCCGCTGCCTATCGTAATTTGGTAGTGGACAATTCGGACGCCTACCGGTTGGTGTACAGCGAGGGCGATCTCCTGCCTTCGCTCATTGTGGACCGATACGGTGGTTACTTGGTCATCCAAACACTCAGCCAATCCGCCGAGCAACTCAAAACCTTATTCGTCGAAATCCTGGTGGAAATGTTCGCGCCAAAGGGGGTGCTCGAACGCAACGATCCCAAGGTTCGTCTGCTCGAAGGTCTCGATCAGCGGGTCGGCGTCCTTTATGGCACGGTTCCCTCGGACGTCCTGGCCAAGGAGAACGGGATTACTTTCGTTCACGATCTCGCGAAGGGCCAGAAAACAGGTTCGTTCCTGGACCAGCGCGAGAACCACCGCGCCGCGCGCCGCTATGCTTCGGGAGAAGTGCTCGATTGTTTCAGCTACGAGGGCGGGTTCGCGCTGACGGTTGCCGACCGATGCTCTCACGTTGAAGGCATTGAGATGGCTCCGGCTGCCCTTGAGGCTGCGCGCCGAAATCAACAATTGAACGAGATTTCCAACGTCCACTTCCGTGAGGGGAATACCTTCGATCTCTTGAAGGAATATGATGAAGTGGGTCGGCGTTTCGAAATGATCATCCTCGATCCGCCTGCCTTCGCTAAGAACCGCGATAGCGTTCCGGCGGCGCGTCGAGGGTACAAGGAAATCAATCTGCGCGCCCTGAAACTCCTGAATCCAGGGGGATTTCTCGTCACGTGTTCCTGCTCCTACCACATTAGCGAGGCGCTCTTTCTGCAAATTTTGGCCGAGGCCGCGAATGATGCCGGTCGAACCCTCTCTATTGTTGAGCGCCGCACCCAAGCACAGGATCACCCCATCGTCCTCACCATGCCCGAAACGCACTACCTCAAATGCGTCATTATCCGCGTGTTCTAGGATGATTGAGTTCTCGCGGGGCGGATAACGAGTATCCTCGTCGAAACCACCTGAAAAAGACCGCGCCGATCGCCCCGAGCCTCGGGGCGTCACATCCGACCACAATGTTACAAAATGTTACATCCACTCTTGCTGACGCACCGCTTCCTAGCCTGCCAATTGTGTGTAACTCTATCTCATTCAATCATATAGATAGGTACCAGAACCTGGTCATCGACATGCTCCTGTAGTTGCCAGTCATGAGATCGCCAGGAAAGCACTCACATAAGGAAACCCTGCTAATGCGCTGTGAGAAAAGCAAAGACCAGTCCGGATTCTCGATGATCGAGCTACTAGTCGTCTGTCTCGTGATGCTGATTGTCGCGGGCTTTGCGGTACCCAATTTCCTCAGTTTCATCCACATGGCCAGATTGCGAGGCTCTGCAAGTGACTATGCATCACTTCTCCAAGTGGCGAGAGTTCGATCCGTTCAGGACGATACCTTCTATACGACCTACATTACCGCGGGGACTCCCCAGCAAGCGTACGTGGACCTCACCAAGAACGGCGGTACCGGGTGGGTCAGTCCAGATCCGGCGATCGCGCTTTCCTCTGAGGTTAACCCTGTTGCCGCGGGTAGTGCGCCGGACACCGCCGACTTATCAGGTCAGTTTTTGCCAGCAGGCTCTGGCGTGGTTCCCAAGGACGCAAGCGTGACAGCAAAAGCGGTTATCTTCAGCCCTCGCGGACTGCCCTGCACAACACAATTGGCAGGAGCCGTGTGCACCAGCGCGGGCGGACCAACTGCCTTCTGGGTTTTCTTTAAAAATAACCGTACCTCGGCGTGGGAGGCTGTCACTGTAAGTCCCGCAGGCCGGATTCAGAAGTGGCAGCACGGTGGGAGCAAATGGTCAAAGCTCTGAAGCACGCCTGTCGGGTAAAGATGAAAGATCAAGCGATTCGCGAGGCGCATGTGAGACACAAAACAGAACGAGGAGCGACCTTGATTGAACTCATGATTGCCATGCTGGTGCTGGCAATCGGTCTCGCCGGTGTCACGACTCTGCTTGTCACCGCCATCGCCTCCAACAACAGAAACAACACAGACACAACGGCTACGTTGCTCGCGCAAATGGTGACCGAGCAAATCAGCGCCCAGGACGTGTACAACAACGGTCTGATCAACGTAACCGATTGCACCGGTACTATCCATCAGATTGATCCCGCTCCTGGTGCTGTGGGCACCGGGAATGGCGCAAAGTTGAAGGCCAACGGCACCATCGACTTCACCCAAGACCCCACTGCTTTGATTGCGGCCTTTGAAGCGATGAACTATGTCGATTGCTCAGCGGCAGGCGGCGTTCAAACCACGTATGACGTTCGCTGGAACGTCATGAGCGCCTCGAAAAATCCGACCATCCGGATGATCACAGCCGCAGCCCGGCCTCTATCCTCCAGTGTCAAACAGTTCGGGGGATTGTATTTCGCTATCCCGGCGAATATACGGTCGATCGGCGCGCCGGGGGCGCAATAGCGATGGAAACGAGGATCCTGAAAATGAAAATCAGACTCCAACACGGGTTTTCCTTATTGGAACTCATGATTTCCCTCGCGATTCTCTCCATCGTAACAGGCGTCATAGTCGAAGGCATCAATACGATGCAAGCGCGAAACACCGTTGAAACCAACAAGCTGGATCTCACCCAGCAGACCCGGGAGTTCATGGATCAGATCGTCAACGATCTCGACCAAGCTGGTTACCCGAGCTTGGGCATGTTCGATCCTTCGCAGCTGATTGCGCCACCGGCGGGCACCCCTGTTTGCAGGGTGAACCCCAATCTCGCCTGTGGCTTCATAAGCGTATCGGCAACCGACATTCAGTTCGAAGGTGACGTGGATGGCAGCGGTGTGAGCGAGGAATGGATTCAATTGAGACAGACGAACGGGGCCAACGCAGCCTTATGCACCGCTCCGCCCTGCGTGATCCAACGTGGCACCGTCTCCAAAGCGCTGTGGAACAACGGCGCTGGCACGCCTGCTATCTATTTCACGGAAGTAAGCGGTGTGATGAATACCACCGTATTTACCCCCTATGACAACAATGGCAGTCTCGTGGGGCCTCTCCCGGCCACCCAGGCCAACGCGGAACTTCATAACATCTCGGCAATTGGAATTACACTTTTCGTAAGATCTTCGCAGACCGATCCGAAAACCGGGCTCTTTCCCACTGTCACAATGGTTTCCACAGCCAAAGTCACTAACACGCAGAACTAAACAATCCGAGACGCAGTTTCAAGGAGAATACCACCATGAAAAACCAAATCAGAAACGGGGAACGCGGGGTTGCTTTATTCTTTTCGATCTTCGCGCTTCTCTTGCTGACCGCGATCGGCGCCGCGCTGATCTTCATGGCTGGCACGGAAACCTCTGTAAACTCTAACTTTCGCCAGGAACAGATTGCCTACTTTGGTGCCAAGGCCGGCCTCGAAGAAGCTCGAGCGCGCATGATGCCGTCCGATCCGAGTACTGTGTTCTTATCGCCGGGTAACGCCAATCAGCCCCTGTTCGACCCTAATCTAATCGCAGCTCCCACCACCGGAAACAACATGATCTACTACATCACAAATCCCGGAAACGGGGCTGCAATCAAGCCGTGGCTTTCGACTGACACGTACTACGACGACGAACTTTGCCATGAAGGCTACACGGGCTTCAATACCGGCGCCACTCCTCCAGAAGAACGCTGCCCGGCGCCTCCCGGCGGCACATGGCACCAGTCTTTCACCAGCGCTATTCCCTACAGCGGCACCGCCAACGCCCTGCCCTTCAAGTGGGCGCGGATCGCTCCCAAGCTTAACGGGTCCGCCAGCTATTTGTCCGGTTCCGGTTCAAATCCTACACCCCAGATCTACAATGTTAATGCGAATGCAACAGCGACAGTAGGTGGCGTAACGGCGGCAATTAGCCCAACAACTCTTATCTGCTGGGACGGCGCTGAAGAAGTGCCTCTAACAGTCCATGCGGCTGGCCCCGCGATCAGCAACTGCTCGCAAATGGTTATCTCCTCTCTCGGCGGACTTAACGGGGCGAAAATGACGCAAGTCTACGTCGTGACAGCCTTGGGCGTCAGCCCGACTGGTGCGCGGAAGATGGTTCAAGGAGACGTGGCTCTTCAGCCCACCACTCCTTTTCCGTACGGACTGTATGCTACCTCAAACGCTTGCCCAGCCATAAATTTTAACGGCCAGAGCCCGTCGACGAACAGCTACACCACCGTGAACGGTGCGAGGGTCATATCGGCCACCGGCGGAGACATCGGATCTAACGGCGGTGTCGCTATTGGAAACGGGAACGTCGGAGGAATAGTGGGAGTATTGGAACCACCGGGGCCACCGCTTAATGGAACCGGGAATTGTGCGAACCCTGTCTCGATCAATTCGCCGGGCGGAACAATGTTGGGCACCACCGCCTGCCCGACTGGTGACAACTCGAATCCGCCAACGTCCTGCTACATTCCAACACCCTACGTGTTTCCCACTCCCCCTGCTCCCAATCCGATTCCACCGAACAAGGCCGCCTCGCTCACGGCGTGCCCTCCGGTTGGTAAGGGTAAGAAGTCAGTGGGCGATTGCATAAGCCCTGGAACCTTCGGCAATGTTTCGGAAACCGGCACGCTCTATCTTGCGCCTGGCATTTACAACATGAACCAGCTGTCGCTGACTGGAAATGGCCAAATCATTGTGAGCCCCCCAGGGGCGGTCACGATCAACATTGGCGGTTGTGGAGACGCCACGTGTTCCGCTGCTAACGCCATCGTGAATCCTGTCACAATCGCTGGTAACGGCATCACCGACGATACCTATTCCAACGATTTTCAGATCAACTATGGTGGGAGCGGCACCGTCAAAATTGCCGGCAACGGTGATGTCACCGCTATCCTGAATTCCCCCAATGCGGCCATTGTTCAGCAGGGGAATGGCAACTGGTACGGCGCAATCCTCGGCAACACGGTCTCGATCGGCGGAAACGCCTTCTTTCATTACGATAGGCAGGCCGCACTTGCTCCGAACAATAGCGGCTACTACTCTCTGATCGCGTACCATGAGGTTCCCTACTGAGATAGGCGTCGAAGCAGCAAAGGATGCGGCTTTGGGATGGCGCTATTGCTCGCGCCATCCCACGATCGGGGTTACCTCAATCGTCTCCAGCGCCCTCATGCTTTTCCTTGGATTCGTTGTGGTCCAGCACCCAGCCTCTAGTCTCCAGCTTCCAGAAAAAGTCCACACCAACACCTCCTTGCAGCGTTCCCCGCAACCTGCCAGTCTGATCACGCTGTAGAAGTAATCCGCCCTCTTGACGAGGACCGGAACAATTGCTCTTTGACAGCTGAATAACAGCTAGACGAAAAAAAACGACGCTCCTAGCTGGCAGGTCCCGCGTTTATGCGGGGCAACCTGCTCTTCAACCGAACGACCGAGTCTGGCATCCTAGCCCCGATTTGACCGCGCCCTAACACGATGCCACTGGGAGTACGTCTCGCAGGTCTAATCGACAGTACGAGCCGAATAGAACGTGTTCCAAGTCATAGAAAACAAAAGATCGGTACACACTCTAATCGACACTTTTCTTGGAGGCCGAATTTGCTTGCTGATGATCCGCTATCGCGACCAATACTTGCCCGGTCGTTACGCCTCGCTCATCCGGCCTTCGGACAATTTTGTGCGGGCCGCGCCAATTCGAGGCGCCGTCCGTGTTTACTTCGCCGCCGACTTTGCCTACCATAGACGTACCTCGCACAATTTTTTGGAGTGAGTGGCGGAGCGCAGCTGCACGCGCCAACTGGACAATGTCCACCGGACAAAGACTCGTCGTCGTCGAACCCAACGGCATGCGCCGCGATGTGGTGGTAACCGTCTCTCCCTTCCGGATCGGCAGGCAGGCCGGAAACGAGTTGACCCTGCGCGACAGCCGCGTCAGCCGCCATCAGGCGCAAATATTGACCGTCGATGGCAAGCTCGTGCTGGAGGATACGGGCAGCAGCCACGGAACTTTTGTGAACGGAGAGAAAGTTCTCCGCCACGAGCTGAAACCCAGCGATCGAATCGACTTCGGCGTCGCGGATTCCTACCAGGTGATCTACGTCGGTGACGGCGCGACGATCGAGGAAATAGTCGAGCGCATCGACGCACCGGCTCCTGAGCAATCCGGACCGCGCGAACTTCACCACCTGGGCGTGCTGCTTGAGGTCGCTCGCACCCTCAGCTCAGGCCTGTCGCTCGAGGACATACTCACGGCCGTCTTGGACGCCGCAATTGAACTGACCCGCACCGAGCGCGGCGTGCTTTTGCTTCACAATTCTTCAGGTCAGGTGCAAACCGCCGTCGCGCGCAACGCGCAGCGCGGAACTTTGCGTCCTGAAGACGTACAGATCTCGCAGGGAGTCCTGAAGCGTGTTGCCAACACGCGGCGTGAATTAATCGTCAGCGAGTCGGAAGAAGGCAGCGGGCTAACCAGCCAGCAGGAAAGCATGGCTCGCCTCGCTCTCCGTACCATTGTTGCGATCCCGATCGATAAACTACCAGTCATCGAAGCGTTCGACGCCACGATCTCCGCCCGCCAGGGGGAACTTCTAGGAATCTTGTACCTCGATAGCCGCGCTCCTTCGAGCGCCTTTTCCGCGCTGGACCGCGAAGTCTTGCGAACCCTGGCGCGCGAGGCCGCCACCGTTGTTGAGAACGCTCGCCTCTTCGCCGCAGCGCGGGCCAAAGCCCGCCTCGACCATGAAATCGAAATCGCCAGCCAAATTCAGCAGAGACTTCTGCCCAAGACCCTGCCAAATCTGCCGAACCTCGCTGTGGCCGGATCGACGATGGCCTGCTACTCCGTTGGCGGCGACTGCTTCGACGTGATTGAACTCGATGGCAGCCGCCACGGATTCTTCGTTGGCGACGTTTCCGGAAAGGGAATATCCGCGGCGTTGCTCGCCACTCTGCTTCAGGGCGTCTTTTTTACGACCGCGACGATGGATATCCCGCTTCCCGGAATCTTTTCGCGCGTGAATCGGTATCTCTGCGAGCGCAGTGGAGACGACCGTTACGCAACCGTTTTCTATGGCGTGCTGGACACGGCTGGGCATTTCGAATACGTCAATGCGGGCCACGTCCCTCCACTTGTGCGGCGCCGCTCCGGCTCCGTGGAGGTGCTTGGGTCCACGAATTTCCCTGTGGGCATGTTTCCCGAGGCCGACTATCAGAGCGCGGACGTGAATCTCGGCCCGGGCGAGTTCATCGTAATCTACACCGATGGAGTGTCCGAGGCCGCGAACATCAACGCGGAACTCTTTGAAGAAGCCCGCTTGCGGCGAATCGTGGAGGACTTTAAGGGGGAGACTGTAGGAGAGCTTGCGGAAATGATTCGCAATGGAGTAAAGGCCTTCACGGCAGGCGCGCCCCAGTCCGACGACGTCACCATCTTGGTCGTGGGATACAGCGGCAACAGGGGGTAGAGTTCCGACGCATTGCCACCGAAATTGGAAAGCACACCTTCGCGCAACATTCCAGCTGCACAGCTTTCAACCTGCGGCGATTTCGGCGCGCTAAAGTGACGTGGTTCTGAAACTCTTAGTACCCCGCCCATCTTATTTCTATCGAGATCGTCTCTTTTTCGATTTGACTTTAGTCACCAATACGGTCAACAATTCACGCACCCGTAGAGCAGCGGTCTTAATTGGCGGGTCCCGAGCATCACCAAAGTTCGCGGTGTGGTTTGCATTCATCGATGACCTTGCTGGAGCGGTTCATTGACGAAAAGTGATCGCGTTCTTTGGGGAACTCGGCGACCATGGGTCTTCTAATCGGATCTCAAATAGGCGTTGAGCATCCCATTCCAACTCCAAAGGGAAGTTTCTTGACGGGCGATCTTGCGTATAGTGACCTGACTGACGGTGGTCGATAAGGAGACCTTCATGCTGCGCACACTTTTTTCAACGGCCCGAAAAATGGGTGCAACGGTTGCGTTAGGATTCGCGTTGGTGTTCGCGTTTGCGCAGACGGGATCAGCGCAGGACGCAACTAACCAATTGCAGTTTGGCGAGAATTACTTTGTCACTGGCGATTACGTCGTCGCTGGTGTCGGCCTGCGCGGACTCGGAGGAAAGAGCGGCTACGCTACCAACAAGTTAACCATGCCAGACGCGACTTCCTTTCCTACTACCGGTGTGCCCGCCGGAGCCGACATTGTAGCGGCTATTCTCTATTGGCAGACCGTTGAAAGTTCGCAGAACGCATTCGTTGGACAAAACGGATTTTTCAGGCCGCTAGTCAACGGTGGACCGAAGACGGGATATTCAATTACCGGTGTAGTGCTGGGAAATCCCAATGCTCCTACGTCCTGGAGTTCGGGCGGCTGCTCAGGGAACGCACAAGGTTCGAAAACGATCCGTACCTATCGTGCGGATGTGCGTCCGTTTCTGCCGCAAGATGCCAACGGCAATATCCTGGCTAACGGCACCTATGAAGTGAGCCTGCCAGATAGTGGAAAAGGTGGCGGCGCTCCGATTACGCTAGGCGCAACCCTCGTCATCGTCTACCGCGCGATTACGCCCTCACTGCCCCTGAATTCGGTGGTGATCTATGATGGTGCTGCCGCGCCCGGCAATACTTCCGCGAACTTTTCGCAGACGCTGCAGGGCTTCTACCAAGCTGCAGCAGCACCGATTTCCAAGTTGACTCATATCGTCGGGAACGGCCAGAACAACAAGTCCGAAACCGTGTCCCTGAACGGCGTAGTTCTGCCCTCGCTGTATCCGGTTCCGAATGGGAATCTTCCTCCCTTCCCCGGCTACTACAACGGCTCCTGGGACAATCCGACTTGGAATTTCCCGAATGCCAACTATCTCAACAACACGAATCCAGTAATGCCCAATGATAGTTCTGCGATGACGATGGTCACGCCGAGTGCGACCAACAGCGGCTGCGTCTCTTGGGGCGCCGTGATCGTGAGCACCACGGTGCAGGACACGGACAACGACGGTCTGCTGGACGCGTGGGAAACAAATCACGGATACTGCGATGCTTCTGTG
>DATDMO010000021.1:0-9067 GCA_036518755.1 Candidatus Acidiferrales bacterium
CATTGGGAAGATCCCGCTGGCGTTCCGATGTCCGCGCTCATCTTCGGAGGCCGCCGCGCGCGTCTTGCTCCGCTGGTCTACGAATCGCAGAACTGGCAGCACGGCGTTTTCGTCGGCGCTACCATGGCCTCTGAAACCACCGCTGCTGCAACCGGCGCGGTGGGCGTCACCCGCCGCGATCCCATGGCCATGCTCCCTTTCTGCGGCTATAACATGGCCGATTATTTTGGCCATTGGCTGGAAATGGGCGCGAAGCTGAAGAATCCTCCCAAGATCTTTCATGTGAACTGGTTCCGCCGCGACGCCAATGGAAAATTCCTCTGGCCCGGCTATGGTGAAAATGTCCGCGTGCTGAAGTGGATGCTGGACCGCATCGAGGGACGCGCGAGCGCCACCGAAACTCCGATAGGCAGCGTGCCCGAGCCTTCCTCGCTCACGCTCGACGGCCTCTCAATTCCGCGAGAGACGCTCCGTGAACTTTTGCGCGTCGATCCTGGCGATTGGATCGAAGAAGACCAAGCCATCGCCAAGTTCTTCGAAAAGTTTGGCAATCGTCTCCCCCCCGCTCTCTGCCAGGAACAAAAATCTCTTGCCGCGCGGCTATCCAGCTCCTCGGTCGCCACCAAATAGCCCATCACCCTATGAGCACTAACGCAACTGCCAAGCCACGCGGACTCGAAGGTGTTGTCGCGGCTCAGACTCGCCTAAGCCACGTCGATGGCCAGAATGGCGTTCTTATCATCGCCGGCTACTCTGTCGAAGACCTCGCCGCTCATGCCACATTCGAGGAAGGCGCGCACCTTCTGTGGCGAGGTCGCTTGCCCGACCGCGCGGAACTCGCGAAGCTTTCCTCGGAGATGGCTGAATTGCGCGAACTGCCTCCCCTCGCACTGGAAGTAATTCGCGCCGCCGCAAAAGCTCCTCCGATTGACGCGTTGCGCATGGCCTGCGCCACGCTCTCGCTGGGTCTCAAAGATCCGAACGCCATCACGCCGGAAGCCGATTTCGCCGCGGCCACGCGGCTCACCGCGTGCTTTCCCACCATCGTCGCAGCGCACGCGCGTCTCGCAAAAGGCAAAGAGCCGGTCCCGCCGCGCAAAGATCTCTCGTTGGCCGCAAATTTCTTGTACATGGTCCACGGTCGCGAACTCGATCCCGCAGCCGCGCACGCACTGGATGCGTATTGGGTCACCGTGATGGATCACGGCATGAACGCTTCCACGTTCACCGCCCGCGTCATCGCCAGCACCCGTTCGGATTTGGTGAGCAGCGTCACCGGCGCCTTGGGCGCGCTGAAAGGTCCGTTGCACGGCGGCGCGCCGGGCCCCGTACTCGACATGTTGCTGGACATCAAAACAACCGATCGTGCCGAACCCTGGATTCGCAATGAACTTGCGCAAGGCCGCCGCATCATGGGTTTCGGACATCGCGTCTACAAAGTGCGCGACCCTCGCGCCGAAGTTCTGAGCCGCGTGGCCGAACACCTGCAAGGCGCGCAGATCGAAGACCGCAAACTCTACGACCTCGCGCGCCACGTGGAACAGACCGCGCTGCGCGTGCTGGCTGAAGTGAAACCGGGGCGCAACCTCCGCACCAACGTCGAGTTTTACACCGCGCTTGTGCTTCAGGCGATCGGCCTCGAGCCGGCGCAGTTCGTGGCCATGTTCGCGTGCGGCCGCACCGCCGGATGGTGTGCCCACGTGATCGAGCAGCACAAAGAGGATCACCTGATACGTCCGCAATCCGAATACATCGGCCCCGTCGGCCTCAAAATGGATCGCTAACCGGTGGAATTTTCCCGGCGTCGCCGCAGTGTTTTGCGAATCGTCCGAGGCGAATGCCGGGCGAACAAAAACGCACAAGATTCATCCAAGTTTGCCCCATGGATTCCTTCTAACTCGATGCAATTAAGCGCCTCATTCCGTCATTTTTGGTACCGCAGAAGCGCCCTCGCAGTCGCCGCGCTCGCCCTTTTTTTGGCTCCCTTCTCCTTCGCCCAGCAGCCCCCAGCCGCCTCCGGGCGGGACGCGAGCCAGATGCCCGGCATGCGAATGGGCACAAGCGCCCCGATGAACATGCAGCCGGAAAATTTCATTCAGGAAATCATGGCTCACAGCACCTCAGGCACGAGCGCCGAACCAAACTCCACCCCCACGCCTATGCTGATGACCACAAAGCATTTGTGGACGATGATGTTCCATGCCAACGTGTTCATTCTCGACGAACAGCAATCCAGCGCGCGCGGCGGCGACAAATTCTTCTCGACCAATTGGTTCATGGGCATGGCCAAACACAGGGCCGGACCCGGCGTCCTCACGCTTCGCTCGATGATCACTCTGGAGCCTGCGACGATTACGCAGCGCCGCTATCCGCTTCTTTTTCAACAAGGTGAGACCGCGTTCGGCGTGCCCATCGCCGATGGGCAGCACCCCCATGATTTCATCATGGAAATCGGGGCGCTTTACGACATCAAGTTCGGCGGCAGGGGACTGCTCACACTCTACTTCGCACCGGTGGGTGACCCGGCCATCGGCCCGACGGCGTACCCGCACCGCGAGTCGGCATCGGAAGATCCGGTCGGCGCGCTTGGCCACCATCAGGAGGACTCAACTCACGTCGCCGCGGATGTTGCCACCGTTGGATTTACCTATGGGATCGCGCGGATCGAAGCCTCGGGATTTCACGGTCGCGAGCCGGACGAATTTCGGTGGGATATCGATCAGGGGAAAATCGATTCGTGGGCCCTGCGTCTTATGCTTCAGCCGGGGAAAAACTGGAGCGGCCAATATTCCTACGCGCGCATCACCAGTCCCGAGGGGCTTTTCCCAGACGAAAATCAGGAGCGCATGACGGCGTCCATCATGTACAACCGGCCGTTCAGCAACGGCAACTGGTCCAACACCGTTCTTTGGGGACGAACGCGATCGCTTGCGGACAACGCGGTTCTCAACAGCTACCTCTTCGAGTCGCTGGTGCAATTTCGCAAGCGTAATCACGCGTGGACGCGCATCGAAAACGCAGACCGCACCAATGAATTACTGGTGGGAGAAAATCCATTGCCTCCGGGCTTCATGGAACTGCCCATCGGGCACGTGCAAGCTTACACCTTCGGTTACGACCGCGATTTCGATCTGATTCCCGATCTCGAATCCGCGCTGGGGGCGCAAATCACGACGTATGGAGGGCCAGACATCCTCACTCCGATTTACGGATCCCACCCAGTTGGCGCCGCCATCTTCCTCCGGCTGCGCCCCTTTTCCCCAAAGCATCACTAGCGGCTATCCGCTGTGGCGGAGGGAGAGCTTGTGCGGCAGGAGGTAGGTGAAGCCCACAAAGATTTCCCAGCGGGTGGATGTGCTCGTGAGGCCTCGATTGAAGCCGCCATCGAGCACCAGATTGCGTCGCGCGTTGTAATTCAGCGCCCACAAGTCGCCGACGGCATTGCTTCGCAGGAAAGGCTGCGTAAAGTGCCAGATTTCTCCGGAGATTCCGAATTTCTTCGGGAGCGAATGCGAAACCGAGAGCGTCTGCCCGAATTGGGCACGGTGAATTCCACTATCGATCACTTCGTTGAAAATAAAATTCGTATCGTAGTGAAAGCCTTTGACGTCCGCGCTGGCAAGAATCAGAGCGGAGTCTCTGGCGCTGCCAATGTCGATATCCGGTGCATCACCGGCGTAGACGCGGTGGAAATAACTCAGCGCAATTGTGGGCCGCGCGCCTTCGCCTTGAAGGACAAGTCCTTGCACACCCAGCGCTACGTCCCCCGTTCCCCACGAAGCCTGGCCTGCCGTGCGGGAATAGGCAAACGGTTGGTCCGCGGCGAGTAATTCGATCCGGCGGGATACAGAAAACTTCACCACTTCATTGACACTCGATTGAGAAGAAAATTCGGGCGAGTGCCACGCGCCCAAGTAGCCGGTCTCAAACTGGAAATAGCCAACGGGAGTCAGAGTGGCGGGTGTGGAGACGGTAGGCCTGCCAGGGTTGGCTTCGGGTTCGACTGGCTGGCTCGCTTGCGCAGGCGCGTTTGGGGTTGTGAGCGTGTCCTGCGCTGCGGCAGGAACCACGATGGCCGTCAACAAAAGTAGCGGCAATGCCGGCAGGGGTCGAATCAGCATGTTTTC
Organism: Candidatus Acidiferrales bacterium; assembly: GCA_036518755.1. GTDB lineage: Bacteria > Acidobacteriota > Terriglobia > Acidiferrales > UBA7541 > Palsa-295. Next base: position 4,128 of record DATDMO010000021.1, read on the forward strand.
GCGCGGCGCGTCATTTCGCCTTCAGAAGAAGAACGGGCACTTTGATCCCGTGCTGGACTCGACTGGCCGTGGTGCCAAGAAAAACATCGGCAAGGAAACGGTGTCCATGCGTGCTCATGGCCACCAGATCGCAACCTTTGTGCCGAATCCATTTGATGATTTCTTTCGAGGGCGAGCCGTAGGCCAGCTCGGCCTCCGTTGGGATACCCTTGACTTGAAACTCAGCCCGGACTTTTTCCAAGTAGGCGGTGTCTTCGGCGATCTCCGGACTGACCGCGTCCGGGCCATAGGTTCTCGCCGCCCATCCATCGGCCACATGAAGCAAGACCAAGCGGCTGTGCGCAAGTGTGGCAAGCTCCTTCACATGTTCGATAATCGCGCGATCGCTCGGCGTGCCGTCCAAGGTCACCAGAATCTTTTCGTACATGGTTCTTCCTTTTCTGTCGTACGGGCGGCGCGCGCTATCCGCCCGTGATGACGTGCCACGCGGCTCTGAGCGAGTCGGGCAGACCATAGATCGCCATCGCGGTGATCAGAATTGCGCTGGCCCAACCGGCTGCCAGCAGAAACCAACCGTTCTTCCAAACTCCCATTCGTCTGCGGGAACTGGTGAAGTGCAGCAGCGGAAACATGGCGAAGGGGAGCTGCAACGCAAGCACAACCTGGCTGAGGGTGAGCAGGTCGGTGACGCTGCTATCGCCTCGAAGCCCGATAATGAACACGGCTGGCAGAATGGCGAGAGCGCGGGTGATGAGGCGCCGCACCCAAGGCTGAATGCGCCAATGCATGAAGCCTTCCATTACTACTTGTCCGGCGAGCGTGCCAGTGATGGTGCTGCTCTGGCCGCTCGCTAGGAGCGCGAGAGCAAACAGCGTGCCCGCGAATGTGGTTCCCAGTAGCGGCGCCAGAGTGAGATACGCGACGCGAATCCAATCGCTGTCTGCGCCGAATACAACCACTCCGCCACCGGCCACCGCCACGCTTTCCTTGCCGAAGAACACCGTGGCCGCAAGCACTAGAATCGCCGCGTTTACGCAGAAGGCTACGGCTAGGGCGGCGATCGAGTCGATGGTGTTGAATTGGATCGCGCGACGAACGGACGAATCGTCTTTCTGTAACTGACGGCTTTGCACGAGGGCCGAGTGCAAGTACAGGTTATGAGGCATCACGGTGGCGCCGATGATGCCGATGGCGACGTATATCATTCCCGATTCACGAAGCCGCGGAGATACCAGCGCGCGTCCCATTTCCAGAAAGCTGGGATGGGTCTGCGGAAGCACGAAAATCTCGATGAAGTAGCAGACACCGATGGTAGCGATCAGCACCAGGACAACAGCTTCGATGGTGCGTATTCCAAGGCGCTGCAGGGCCAAGAGCAGCAGCACGTCCAAGCCGGTGATGATGACGGCCCAGAGCAGCGGGATATGGAAAAGCAAATTGAGGGCTACGGCGCTCCCGAGCACCTCCGCCAAATCGCAAGCGCCGATGGCCACTTCGCTCATCAGCCAATTGGGCCACCGCGTCCAGCTGGGATACCAATCGCGGCAGCACTGGGCGAGATCCTTACCAGTGGCCACGCCCAGGCGGGCCGCAATGATTTGCATGAAGATGGCCATCACGCTGGCGAGCGCGACCACCCACAAAAGCGCGAACTTGAACTGAGCGCCCCCTTGCAGGTCGGTGCCCCAGTTGCCGGGGTCCATGTAGCCGACGCTGACGAGAATCGCCGGTCCGACAAACGCGCGCCACTGTTCCCAAAAGCCGGCCTGATGATGCGGCACCTGGACGGTGCTGTGGATACCCTCCAGCGACACCTGGCCGGATTGTGGAGCCTTCGTTGCCATCTATCCCTTTTGTGTATTGGCGCGAGTATAGTATGAACCAGATTTCGCAGATTCTCGCTCGCGGCTCAATCCAATTTGCTTTCGGGAGCAGTCCCCGATGGATGCACACACACGTGATTTGGCGGGGGTCGAAGGGTGTCCACTTATCCGGTTCTCCTCGCGTCCTTGTTGCGCGTGACCTCGCGTCCGAAGCGGAGGCCGAAAAACGCCACCTTCGGAAGCCGGCCAAGAAATTCTGGGTGGAAGATTCGAGAACCTCGCAGATCTAAGTGAACCCATCTTATCGGCGATTTGTATGCTTTTAGTTATAATCCTCGTGATCGAATGACCCGCAAGCGCGAAAGGGAAATTCCCAGATAAAACCAGGCCCAACGACCCGGCGCCGGTGAGAAACGAAAGACAAGGAGCGAAAAAATGTGCGATCGAGATCATTCCGCGGAGGATCAGGAACGGTACGAAGCCCAGGGTTTAATCACGCGAAAGCAGTTCGGCATTATGTTGGCAGCGGGCGTCGCCATGCTGCTGCCGAAAGTAGCCAACGCCGTAACGGTGGCTGAATCAGATGTGAACGTGAAGACGCCGGACGGCACCGCGGACTGCTACTTCGTCCATCCATCCACTGGCAGCGCGCCCGGCGTATTGGTGTGGCCGGATATCTTCGGGCTGCGACCGGCATTCCGCCAGATGGGTAAGCGGCTCGCCGAGTCGGGCTACACAGTGCTGGTGGTGAATCCGTTCTATCGGACCCAGAAAGCTCCGACCGCGGCTCAGGGCGCGGCGACTCCGATCCAGCAGTTGATCCCGCTCGCGCGAACCCTAAACGAGACCACGCAGGTGACGGATGCGAAGGCGTTTGTCGGATGGCTGGACCAGCAATCCTCGGTTGCCAAGAATCGCAAGGTGGGGACGCAGGGTTATTGCATGGGAGGGGCGATGGCCTTTCGTACCGCTTATGCAGTTCCGGATCGCGTCGGAGCCGTGGCCTCGTTCCACGGCGGCAACGGGTTGGTGACCGATAAGCCGGATAGCCCGCATCTTCAGGCCGCGATGACCAAAGCGCAGTTCCTGGTCGCCATTGCCGAAAATGACGATATGCAAGCCCCCACCGAAAAGACAGTGATGAAGGAAACCTTCGCCAAGGCGGGGGTGTCCGCGGAAATCGAAGTGTACCCGGCCATGCACGGGTGGTGTCCGCCGGATTCGCGCGTCTACAGCGAGCCGCAAGCCGAAAAGGCATGGAGCCGCCTGCTGGTACTGTACGGCAAGGCTCTCGCGTAAGCGATTTCTGATTGTTGGGTGCGGATTACCGGACATGTACCTGCGCGCAACTCGGCTTGTCCGATTAGGGCGTTACTCAGCCGCTTGCCCGTGTTAGACGAAACGCCGTACTTAGGCACGGAGGATTCATTCCGGCAGGGCCGCCGAGCTATTTCGGACGGGGACGCGATTCCGGGGGCACCAGGCCGTTCACGCGGTAATAGACAACGAGCTGGCCGTAGTGTTCGCCGGAGTGCTCGCAGTCGTTCAGCCACGAGACCAATTCGCTGGATGGCCGGCCGGAATCGGGGTCTTTGATGATGCGAGTCAGTTGGTTCGCGTGTTCTTTTATCAGCGCGGCGCCGTCGGCGAAGGATTTCTTCAGCACAGCCACAACGTCCGCTTTCGTTTTGTAAACGCTGCGCGACGGATCGTTATCCTCCGGGCCCATCTTCTTTCCGGAGAGCGCGTTGACGTACAGGTAATTCGTGCCGGCAACGTGGAGCAACTGAGCCGCAAAAGTGCGCGATTGCGGCGCGGGCTTGAACTCGTATTTGCTTTCGGGAAAGTCTTCGGCCATGGCGATCAACTTGCGGCCGATGTCATTCCAGGAGGCCAGCAGTTCATCGCTGGGTTTTGGCGTTGCGGTTTGGGCGCGAAGCGGCGGCGCCACAGCTACCAGAATCAGCAGAGTCGCAATTCCCGCGGTGATCGTGCAACGTAACTTCATGGCTGTTTCCTCCTAGCGCTAACACCTGGTCAATGTGACCGGAGTCTCGCGGCTACTTCCAAGAGAGATTCTTCGACTCCGTCCCGCGCCGCGCACACACCGCGCGCAGAAAAAGGGCGCAGGACTCCGCTCAGAATGACGGGCGAGCTCTTTTTCTCCATGCATGCTCAAATGAATCAGGAGTGCAGGGAGCCGGAGAGATGTTCATCCATCCTTCTAAGGCAGGTCAAGCCCGACAGTCAGCCGTGCGGGGCCAAGCGCGGGAGGGCATGCGCAACGGGTTGGCCGGGTCGATGCGGCTCAACAAAGTCCGCGATTAGGCTGACGGGCTCCGCTACTTTGTCAAGCCGAGGGAGCGAGCGCAGGTCCAACGTCCGACGAGTCCACTCGAAATCATCATGTCCGCCATGTGGATCGCTGCCGTAGGATTTCCGGGATCGCCGTAAAAGCCGAAGCGATGTTCCATTTCGTTCCAAGTGGAAGTGCCATTGAACTGAAGTATTCCGCGGCTTACCTGGCCGTTCGAGTCTATGCGTGAAATATTTTGGCCTTGGGATTCACACTCGATGAGTTGTTCGACAATCGAGCGGTTGCGAACGGGGAAAGTGAGGTCATAGCGCCAATTCTTGCCCGCGACTTCCGCGACAGGCGTCGCCCTGCCTGAAGCTGAAATACCCTCCACGGGGCGATGGACCGTCACAACAATCAATAAAGCAATCGCAACGTAAAGCAGCGTTCTGCGCGCATCGACCGCGCCTCGGAGCATCCGATACAACTCCACACATTTGCCCAAGTATTTTTCTCGCACAGGTCCACTCCCCAACTCAAGAATATCTTGCCGGAGGAATGATGGGCCGGGCCTTTTATGTGAGGGTTAACTGGCAATAAGGACAGGTGGCCCATGGCAAGCTCGTTGTGCTGAGGACGGAAGAAGGGTTACGATGCGCGGGGCAGAGGTTCAAATTGAAAGGGTGGCAGGCAAGTTGATTCGCAGGTAGACCGAAAGAGTCGCGTAGTGATCGATCAGGTCGTTGTTCACTTCCATGGCCGCGCCGAAGCGCGTCGTCGAGCGTCCGCCGAACCCTGGAACAGACTCGGTCAGCTTCGCG
>DATDMO010000022.1:0-3878 GCA_036518755.1 Candidatus Acidiferrales bacterium
GCAGTAGTCCACCGTGCTCGCTCGCCGCTAAGACAGTGATCGCGTTCGGCTCACCGGTGGCGCACAGATTGGGGCCCTCGAGCGGATCGACGGCGATGTCCACAGCAGGATATTGATGATGCCGGTCGTGCGATGCCAGCCCGACCTTCTCACCGATGAAGAGCATAGGCGCCTTATCGCGTTCGCCTTCGCCGATCACGATGGTGCCGTCCATGCCGACGGTGTCCATCTCGGCGCGCATGGCCTCGACGGCGACCTGGTCGGCCTTGTGGCGATCGCCCAAACCCATCGTGCGGGCGGAAGCGATCGCCGCGCGCTCGACGACGCGCAAATACTCAAGGCTTAATTCCTGTTCCATGAACGTCCCCCTAAAATGTGCGCTGAGCCCCGAGTGCGAGAGCGCGGGGAGATTCTAATGCAGGGCCGATGCGCCACGCATCCGAATAAATGAGAATCGGGCGAAAGTGGCCGGGCTCACAGGAAGGCTGAAATCCCCGTAATGCGCTCACCGATCACCAGTTTGTGGATGTCGTGCGTTCCTTCATAGGTGTAAACCGATTCAAGATTGTTCATGTGGCGCATGATGCAGGAATCGTCCACGATGCCGTTGGCTCCCAAGATTTCCCGGGCCGTGCGGGCAGTTTCGCGCGCCATCCATACGTTGTTCATTTTCAACATCGAAATGTGCGAGGGGTGCACGCGACCTTGATCCTTCAGGCGCCCGACTTGCAAAGCGAGAAACTGCGCCTTGGTTATTTCTGTGATCATCCAAACCAGCTTTTCTTGCACCAATTGATGCGACGCGATCGGGCGGTTGTCAAATTGCTTGCGCTGTTTGGCGTAGGTGAGCGCCGCATCGTAGCAGGCCATAGCCGCGCCGATGGCGCCCCATCCGATCCCATACCGCGCCTGGTTGAGGCACGATAGGGGCCCTTTCAGGCCCTCAACGTCCGGCAGCACGTTTTGCGTGGGAATTTTGCAGCCGGTCATGGCCAGGCCCGAGGTCACCGATGCTCGCAGCGACTGCTTTCCGTGAATGTCCCAGGCTTTGAATCCGGGCGTTCCTTTCTCGATCAAGAAGCCGCGAATTTTGCCGTCCTCGCATTTAGCCCAGACCAGCGCCACGTCCGCAATCGATCCGTTGGTGATCCACATTTTTTCGCCGTCGAGGATGTAGCTATCGCCCTTTTTCGCGGCACGGCTCAGCATTCCGCCGGGATTCGAGCCGAATTGCGGTTCTGTGAGCCCGAAGCAGCCGATTGCCTTTCCCTGCTGGAGCTGCGGCAGCCATTTTTCCTTCTGCGCTTCCGATCCAAACGCGTGAATCGGGTACATCACCAGTGCCGATTGCACCGATACGAAACTCCGCAGGCCCGAATCGCCTCGCTCGAGCTCCTGCGTTACCAGCCCATATTCCACGTTGGACATTTCCGCGCAGCCGTATCCTCTGAGGCTCGCCCCGAAGAATCCGAGCTGCGCCATCTGCGGCACAAGCTGCATGGGAAATTTCCCCGCACGGTCATGCTCCGCGATAATGGGAAGCAGTTGCTCGTCAACAAACTGACGCGCGGTCTTTCTTGCCAACTTCTCTTCGTCGCTGAGAAGGGAATCGAACTCGAGGAAATCGACGCCAGGGAACGCGGCCATTGAAGTATCTCCAGCGGCATTCTACCGGAGTAGCGCGCAGTAACAGTCAAAAATTGCGGGGTGTCTAGGGCTAGCTACGTATTTTGACTATACTGTCTCTTCTCCCCTGATCTGCGGGTGCGCTGTGACCATGAGCCTTCACTTATGAAAATTCTGGATGCCGCGGAAATGAGAGAAGTGGACCGGCTGACGACCGCGCGATACCGCGTCCCCGGGCTGACGCTAATGGAGAATGCCGGAAAGAGTGTGGCGGAATTCATTCAAGCGCGATTCCCGAATTTCACGCGTCGGCACATCGTGGTGCTTTGCGGCAAAGGCAACAATGGCGGCGACGGCTTCGTCGCCGCGCGGCATCTTCGGAAGCTGGGTGCCAAGCCGGAAGTGCGATTCTTCGGCGATCCTCGCGAGGCAAAAGACGATGCAGCCGCGAATCTGAAGCGTTGGAAGCGCACCTCAGGCGAATTGCAGGTTGATAGTCCCAGAAAAGACGAACTGAAATTCACTTCTGATTCGATTATCGTTGACGCACTGTTGGGTACCGGCACCCGGGGAGGCGTGGAGGGCCGGCTGCGAGAGGTGATTGCCGGGGTGAATGGGCGCGAGTCGGGTTGCGCGGTCGTGTCAGTGGATATTCCTTCCGGGCTTCATGCGGATACCGGCGAGGCGCAAGGCGATGTGGTGGTTGCAGACTACACGGTCACGTTTACGGCGCCGAAGCCCGGCCTTTTGTTCGGCCCCGGTCCCCGACACGTGGGCGAACTTGTGGTGCGCGAGATCGGCTCGCCGCGAGAACTGGTCGAGGAATTAGGAAAGGGAAAGCTTCGCTGGAGCGAGCCGCAGGAATTTGCGCAATTTGCGCGCCCCCGCAAGCCCGAAGGACACAAAGGCACATATGGCCACGCGCTCATTGTGGCCGGATCGGTCGGGAAGAGCGGAGCCGCTGTGCTCGCATCGTGGGCGGCATTGCGGGCGGGAGCAGGCCTTGTCACCGCCGCAACTCCCGAACCTGTTCTGCCGACGATTGCTGCGCACGCGCCGGAAATTATGACGGAGCCGCTGGTCTCCACGCTGGCCGGCACAATCTCGGCGCGCTGCTTCGAAGCCAACTTTTTCGGGAAACTTGTGGCGGGCAAAAGCGCTCTGGGAATCGGCCCCGGCCTCACCACTCAGCCGGAAACGCAGGAATTCGTTCGCGGTGTTATGGGCATGCGGTCGCGCGTGCCCATCATTCTCGATGCGGACGGCTTGAACGCGTTCGCGGGCCGGGCGGGCGAGCTGAGAGATCCGAAAGACACGATCGCGATCACTCCGCATCCCGGCGAAATGGCTCGGCTAGCCGGTTGCACCGCCACCGAGGTGCAATCGCGTCGCGTGGAACTGGCGATTAAGTGCGCAGCCGATTGGAACGTTTACGTGATTCTTAAGGGACATCACAGCGTGACCGCAACTCCGGACGGATCCGCGTGGATCAACTCCACGGGGAATCCTGGCATGGGCACGGGCGGGACGGGCGATGTTCTCACCGGGATGCTTACCGGACTTACTGCCCAATATCGCGATGCCTCTTGGCCGCTGGTGCTGGCCTTCGGAGTGTACCTGCACGGCTTGGCAGGAGACATCGCGTACGCCGAAACCGGCGAGGCGCCACTAGTGGCTTCGGACCTGATCCGCGCAATTCCGCGCGCCTATCGGCGATTCTATGCAGAGTGCGGCCGTGCCTAGCCGCGAGTTGCTTACTCATTCTTCCGACGAAACCATCGAACTCGGCCGGGAAATTGGGCGCTCACTGGCGCCGCCCACGCTAATTTTACTTTCCGGTGATCTGGGGGCCGGGAAGACCACTCTCACGAAGGGCATCGCCAGCGGGATGGGCGCCGCCACGGAGGACGAAGTTACCAGCCCCACCTTCACACTTGTTCACAAATACGACGGCACGTCTCGTGTTTATCACGTGGATCTCTATCGCATCGCGGATGCACACGATCTTGAAACGCTCGGCCTGGAGGATATCTTCAACGAGTCGGCAGTGGTCATCGTCGAATGGCCGGAAAAGCTGAGCATCGAAACCGGGTGGCCGGTGCTCCGCATTCAGTTGGAACACGTTTCGGATGAGACGCGCCGCATTGTAATTTCCGACGGCGCGAATATTTCGTCCGTCAGCCGGTGAGCGCTTGCAAACCGCAATTTCGAGGTCCGCGCCTTTTTACAGGCCCATGATGTGGAATCCGGCG
>DATDMO010000023.1:0-8773 GCA_036518755.1 Candidatus Acidiferrales bacterium
GAAGGGCTGCCTCCCGGAAAGCAAAATACGGGAAGGACGGGAGCCTTCGCCGGTCCCATCGCAACGGGCGGCGGGTTGGTTTTCATCGGCGCGACAAACGATAATCGCTTCCGCGCCTTCGATTCCAAAACTGGCAAGGAACTCTGGTCCACCAAACTCGATTACGCCGCAACCGCCGTACCGATGACTTACGAGGGCAAGAACGGCAAGCAATACGTGGCGATTGTGGACGCGGGAGGCGGTTCCGGCGACAAGCAGGCGCTATTGGTTTTTGCCCTGCCGTAACGAGCCTTGGCGTTGAGCAGACCCGAGAACGTGCGCCGGTTTGCCTGGATCTCGAGCGAACTCGTCAGGCGTTAGCCGAACGGGCTAGCCGGCTGGGCTGGTTGCTGTCGCCATGCGAGCGAAGACGCGACATCCGTGCTACCGGCGCACCCTCAAATTCCATCACGTCGCTGGCCCGGTACGGCTTTTCGCGCTCGCACGACCGGCAGCGAAGGCTGAAGACGCGATCGTGCTGCTCACCGGAGAGAAACGAATCTTCCCTCTCTGCCGCCGATATCTTGCCCACCAAAATAGAAGGCACGGGTATCGGCTGTCTGCAAGATAAACAACGCACTCCAAGGTAAGATTGCTTATTAGCTTCCGTCATCATCATGATCTAAAGGCTCCTCAGAAACTTGGGCTGCTCAAGCGAAGGGAAGCAGATCATACACTGTCGCTCCGTGCAATCCAAGTGACCATTGAATGTTCTGTAACGTACGGATTCTAAATACTTTAGATAGCTTTGGCCCACAGTTTTCCACAATCCTGGATTGAAGGCTTCGGAGCTGCTTTGAATGTCCCGGTCTCTTTTCCTGTGCGTGCGAGAGAGTCGCGCGCGATACGGCCCGCCCCTTTTTGAAAAAGTCTTCGGCGGATAGTCGAATGGAGTATCCTATGCGGCGCCACAGTCAATGAATTTGCTGAATTATCGCCGTTTCGCCGGAGAGTGATGCGTGCCTGGTGGTCGTCGCGGTCTTCAAAACCGCTGCCCCGACACTTCGTGCCGGGGGGTAGGTTCGATTCCTACCCTCTCCGCCAACTTTTCCAAAGTCGTATACTGGTGGTTGATTTGCCCCGGAAGGATGTGATCACGCATGTCGGGTGAGCAGGCAATACCAAAGCTGACCGCGCTTTCATCGTGCGCCGGCTGCGCTTCGAAGCTCAGCCGGCAAGCGCTAACGGAAGTCTTGCGCCAAGTGCCCATGCTGAAGGATCGAAACGTCCTGGTCGGAGCGGCTACCGGCGACGATGCCGGCGTCTATCGCATCGACCGGCAGCGCGCCCTTGTGCAAACCACGGACTTTTTCACGCCAATCGTCGATGATCCGTATTCTTACGGCCAGATCGCGGCAACCAACGCTTTGTCAGACGTATACGCAATGGGCGGGCGTCCGCTCACGGCGCTTAATTTGGCGGGAATGCCGGCGGATACGGTCTCGCTCGAAGTGGTGAATCAAATCCTGCGTGGCGGGGCCGAAAAGATCAAGCAGGCGAAATGTGTCCTGATCGGCGGGCACACCATCAAGGCGCCTGAGCCGATCTTCGGATTCGCTGTCACTGGCATCGTATCGCCGCAGCGCATGATGACGAATGCCAATGCCCGCCCGGGCGATGCGCTCGTCCTTACAAAACCGCTGGGCACCGGAGTCATCACCACGGCCATCAAGCGCGGATTGGCCACCCCCGAGCTTGAAAGCAAAGCGATCTCCACCATGTCGCGCCTGAACGAGATTGGCGCGGAGCTGGCGGAGCGCGGACTTGTGAAAGGCGCCGTTGATGTAACCGGCTTCGGCCTCTTGAGCCACCTTGGCGCGATGTGCGCCTCGAGCCACGTTGGTGCGGAGATCGACGCATCCAGCGTACCGGTGATCGATGCGGAAGTCTTCGATCTGATCGCACAAGGCTGCATCCCGGGCGGGAGCCGCGACAACCTCGCCTACGCGAATGAGTTCACCGAATGGGATGGGACGAGCAACACTCAGAAGGCCTTGCTCACCGACGCCCAAACGAGCGGCGGCCTGCTCCTCTGCGTTCCGCAAAAGCGCCTTTCGGCCGTGTTGAAACTTCTAAAGGCCCGGCGCGCGCTTGCCGCGGCCACGATTGGCCGGATCGTGCGTGGCGTGAAACCGCGAATACGAGTTCGTGCATGAATGCCTCCCGGCTCCGGGCAATACCATCCGTCGAGAAGGTCCTGCAATCGCTCGGCGACTCAGGGCTTCCTCGTCCGCTGGTCCTTGATCAAGTGCGCCGGGAATTAGGCGCCCTCCGCAAGCAAAAATCGATTCCGGAATTTGATGCCGTGGTCTCGGCGGTCCGCGCCAAACTCCGCGATTTGTCCGCCGGCCGCATTCAGCCGGTGATCAATGGCACCGGAATCCTCATACACACGAATTTTGGGCGCGCTCCGTTGGGACTGCCGGTGGTCGAGAAACTGAAAGCAATCGCCTCCAGCTACAACAATCTCGAATACGACCTTACAGGTGGAGCGCGCGGGGGACGAGCTGCGTATCTTGAGCGAGCCCTCTCGCTTTTGTGTTCGTCCGAAGGCGCCACCGTGGTGAACAACAATGCGGCGGCGTTGGTATTGATTCTGCGCCACTTTTGCGGTGCACCCCAGGCCGCTTCCGGGAAGCGCACGGGCAAAGGCCGGCGTGAGGCAAGAGCGCGCAAGAACGAAGTAATCATTTCTCGCGGCGAACTTATTCAGATTGGCGGTGGATTTCGGATTCCCGAAATCCTCGAATCCAGCGGAGCGCGGCTGCGCGAGGTGGGTACTACCAACCACACCTCCATCGGGGACTACGCTCGCGCGATCACGCGAGAAACGGCCTTGATCTTGAAGGTCCATCGCAGCAATTTTTTCATGGGTGGTTTCGTTGAGTCGCCGCCTCCGCAAGAAGTTTCGGCGCTCGCGCGAAAAAAACGCATTCCGTTTGTCGAAGACCTCGGCAGCGGCGCAATCGTCGCAACCGAAGCAGCGGCAGGAGTGGAACACGAACCTACGCCCGCCGAAGTGATACGCCGCGGCGCCGATCTAGTCTGCTTCAGCGGCGACAAACTGCTTGGAGGGCCGCAGGCCGGTATCATTGCCGGAAAAGCCGCGCTGGTCGGTGCGCTAAAACGCAATCCTCTGTTTCGCGCGCTCCGGTGCGACAAACTGATTCTGTCCGCGTTGGAAACCACCGCCGATATCTACTTGGGCTCGTGCGGCGCCACTTCTGGCGCATCTGGAGAAACTACGCGCGCCGCGACGCTTATTCCGGTGCTGGAAATGCTAAACATGCCGGTCGATGCCCTGCGCGCGCGGGCTGAAACGATCATTTCCGCGCTTGGGGACCTTCCGTTGAGTGCCGTTGTGGGCGCGGGGGAGGCTCAAATCGGCGGAGGAACCCTGCCGCAATCGGTGATTCCTTCGGTCACGATTGATCTTTCCCATAAAACGCTTAAGCCTCAAGATTTCGCCACAAAATTGAGGGAACATACTATTCCGGTAATCGGTTATATCGCGCGCGGCAAGCTAAAGCTGGACTTGCGCACGATTTTTCCGCGGCAGGACGCGGAATTAGCGGCAGCCATCAGAGCGCTGGCGTTCGATTGAGAGTTTGAGAATCTAGCCGCGCAGCTTCGTTCGCGTGGGCTTCGGTAGGAGAAGAGAACCGCTAATGTCGGATCCTCGCCATTTCATCCTAGCCACCGCGGGGCATGTGGACCACGGCAAGAGTGCCTTGGTAAAAGCGCTCACCGGCACCGATCCCGACCGCTTGCCTGAAGAGCAGTTGAGAGGAATCACCATCGACCTCGGTTTCGCGCATCTCGAGCTGCCATCCGCTGCGGGCGAATCCTCGATCGTTCTCGGAATTGTCGACGTGCCAGGACATGAGGACTTCGTAAAAAATATGGTGGCGGGTGTCGGTTCGATTGATCTTTCCTTACTGGTTGTCGCCGCTGACGACGGCTGGATGCCGCAGACCGAAGAACACATGCAGATCCTCACGTATCTCGGAGTCAAACGTGCGGTTGTGGCGCTGACCAAAATCGATCTGGCGCAAGACGAACACGGCACTGTAGCCGCGATCCGTGAAAAATTGCGCGATACGCAGTTTGCGGATGCGCCCATCGTCCCCACCTCCGTTATCACTGGCCGCGGACTCGCCGGCGTGGGGGCCGCTCTTGCGCAAGTCCTCGCGGACTCTCCATCTCCGGCGGATATTGGCAAGCCGCGTCTTCCGGTCGATCGAGTATTCAAACTGCAAGGCATCGGCACGGTGGTTACCGGCACGTTGAGCGGAGGAACGCTGCGCCGCGGGCAAAACGTGGTGATCCAGCCTTCGGCGAAGACGGCGCGCATTCGCAACATCCAATCTCACAACCACGACTTGGAAATCAGCGGACCCGGCTCTCGCACCGCTCTCAATCTTTCTCTCGATGCGGTCGAGGATGTTCGTCGCGGCGATGTGATTACCCTCAGCGAGTTCGGAGGGTCGAGCAGCGTCATCGATGTGATCATCGAGATTTCGCCGAGAGCCGATCGCCCCATCAAGGACGGCGCGCGCGTGCACGTTCACCATGGCAGTGGAAACACAGCCGCTCGAATTGCGTTTCACAACCGCGAGGATTTGGCGCCGGGCGAACGCGCGCTGGCCCAATTGCGAGTGGAAGAGCCGGCGTTCGTGTTTGCGGGAGACCGGTTCGTGTTGCGCGATTGGTCTGAACACAGCACTTTGGGCGGGGGAATCATTCTGGATCCAGACGCGAGCCAACGATTCTTTCACAGCGAGGCGCGGTCTAGATTTCTTGCTCCGCGCGCGGAGACGCCGGACGACGCACGTGGCTTCGTGGCTTCGCAATTGGCGCGAGATGGCGCGGCGAAAAAGTCTCAGGTGCTTCGGAAATCGCGATTCAGCGCAAATGCTGTTGCATCCGCCGTTTCGCGGCTCCAAGCGGAGGGGAATGCCATGGTGGCGGGCGATATGGTGATCGAGGCTGCCCTCTGGAAGAAGGTCCGGCAGCGCGCCGTCGATGCAATCGACGCGCGGCACCGGGCGCACCCCGAGCAAGCCGGCCTGCCCCTCACCGATTTGCGCGCTGCGCTCGAACTGAACGCACCTACTGCGGAAATATTCGACGCGATCGTCGCCGATTTGTGCGCGCAAGGATTCGCTCGCTCCGGCAACGCGATACGCCGCGCGGCCCATCGCCCCGCTCTGTCACCGCAGCTTCAATCAGCCAGCACGCGAATCCGCGCGATGCTCGCCGCGAAACCGTTCGATCCGCCGTCTCGGAAAGATGTGGCGCCGGATATTGCGTCGCAACAAGCACTGCGATTCTTGATCGAGAGTGGAGAGGTGTTCGAGGTGAGTTCCGAAATTGTGTTGGCCGCCGATAGCGCCAGGCGCGCCACCGAAATGGTTCGCGAGTTCATCCGGTCCCACGGACCCGCAACCGTGAGCGAATTGCGCCAAATGTTGGGTAATAGCCGCCGCGTTGCGCTGCCTCTGCTCGAACGTTTAGACCGCGACGGCGTCACGCTGCGTCAAGGTGACAAACGCTCCCTGCGCCAGCCGGTTGCGCAGAAGATCCGCTAAAACCAGACACACCCACCCCGGCGATCAGAATGCGTTGTGCGTTCTAGTCCTAAATCTGCGGGCACGCTTCCCGCCATCGCGCGCTCCATTACGTAAGTATCTTATAAATAAGCATTTAGTCGCATGCTTGTGTGCGCAGAAATATTGGAACTACGTGAAACCATAGGGTGGTATACTGCATCCTACAGCCATGAGCCAAAAACGCAAAGGAACCGGACGGTTAGTACCAACCCGGCCAACGGGTGTGGAGTACCGCGTAAATTACGGAATTCACGTCGTTTCTGAGCCGCGCAAGCATGGGCGAGGTATCAGCCCGGCCCGTTGGGCACGCTGCTCGGTGCGTTCTTCCAGCGCGCACCGGATACCAAAGGGAGACTACTTCCTTCACGCGGATGAGGGTGGAGTTTTCCAATTGAAGTATACCGGCAACGTTTGGCAGTATCTCGCCGCAGCGTAAACCCTTCGCTGATCTGTAATTGCGGCTCCGCTTACCGCCGGAGCCGTATTCACATTGCAAATTTGGCGCCGGCGAGATCATTCCGGACCGGCACCCTAATCCGCCCCTCCAGCACCGGGAACTCGGCCCGACAGCCCCTCGCGCGGCCGATCCCTCGTCAGCAAAACGCAGCGGAAAGTTTCGCCGAAAAAGTCTATGATGACGCTCGTCCAAATGGGCGGGCACAGCCGGAATCGGCTGCCCGCGTCGCGCGGGGAGGCACCATGAGAACCATTGACGAAAACACAATTACCGATGCAGCGCTCGAGCAAATGTCATCCACTCCAAGTCCACGCCTGCGGGATATCATGGCGTCCCTGGTACGGCACTTGCACGATTTCGCTCGCGAAGTGGACCTCACGCCCGCGGAATGGCTCGAAGGAATCCGCTTTCTCACCGCTGTTGGACAGGCCTGCACCGCGCATCGCCAGGAGTTCATTCTTCTCTCGGACACTCTGGGCCTCAGCGCGCTGACGAACGCCCTCCACGACAAGCGCGCCACGGAGGCCGCCACGAAGTCCAGCCTGCTCGGCCCGTTCTATCGCCAGGACGCGCCCATGCTCAAGCTTGGCGATTCGATCATTTTCAAGACCAAGGGAACCGAGGTCGTATTCTACGGAAAGGTCATCGATTCAAACGGACGCGGCATCCCCAATGCGCTCGTGCAAGTCTGGGAACCAGATGAGACCGGCAACTACGACTTGCAGCAGCACGATCCGTCGGTGATGGATTTGCGCGGATGTTTTCGCGCCGATGAGCAGGGGCGTTACTACTTCCGCGGCGTATGCCCAACAGGCTACATGATCCCGATGGATGGGCCCGTTGGCGATATGATCCGCGCGCAAAAGCGCCACGGTTATCGCCCCGCGCACATTCATTTCGTGATCGGCGCGCCCGGTTATCGCGAACTCGTCACCGCGCTTTACGTGGCCGGTGACGCGCACATCGATTCTGATACCGTATTCGGGGTCGATGAATCGCTGATCATCTCGCTGAACAAGACCGATCGCTCGTCACCTCTGCCCGATTTGCCGAGTATCCATTACGATTTCCGCCTCGCTGCGGCAAAGGATCAGATGACGGGCCGCGTGGGAGCTGACCCCTCGCAGATCACGGGCAAAGCCACGGAAAGGGTTGCATCGCACTGACGGGCTGACCGCGAATGAGAATTTCCGGCTTTCACCTATTCGCTGCAATCCTTCTCTGCGCAACTTCGGCGCTCGCCCAAGCGCACGGCCTCGGACCCAAGGACACATTCGCCGCCGCTCGGCTGTCTGCCAAAGAGGTCCACGAAATCACGGATGGTGTGGAGCAATCCGCCTACGACACTCCCGACTCGTGGGAAAGTGAGTTGCGCGTCAAGCGAATCGACCTCGGCTATGTCTCCGGCATCGTGGTGCAGGGAACGAAACTACTGTGCGGCGGCACCGGAAACTGCCAGACTTGGGTTTTCCGCAAGGCAGAAGGCAAGTGGGTCTCGATGTTTGGCGGCGATCAGGCGCCGATGGCCGATAGCTTTCAATTCGGTCCCACTTCCACGGGCGGCGTGAAAGACTTCACGATCACGGCCAATTCGAGCGCCGAAGCCGGCCATCGCGTCACCTATAAGTTCGATGGCAAGCTCTATCGAGCGAAATAGGGTCGCTCGCGTGCTGGGCTCAATTCGCGGCGCGGCGATGAATCTCCGCGCGGACCAGCTTCGCCCCCGCCGCAAGCGCGCTCAGCTTTCCAAACGCGACATCCGCGGGCAAGTACTTCATTCCGCAATCGGGCGCAAGCACCAGCCGGTCTGACGGCACAAACGGCAGCGCGCGCTTGATTCGCGCAGCCACAATCTGCGGCGTCTCCACTTGGTGCGTCGATAGATCGATCACGCCCAGAATGATCGTTTTCCTCGCCAGCTTGGCCAGCACGCCGCAATCGAGCGACGACTGCGCCGTCTCGATCGAAATCTGGCGAACGGGCGAGTCCGCCAGTTCCTCCAGAAACGAATAAGCCGCTGGACGTCCCGGAACCAGCGCCGCGTAGCCAAAGCAGATGTGAAGCGCGGTTGTTCCGCCGATGCCCTCGAGCGCACGTCGAAGTGCAGCCAGTCCGAACCGCCGCGCTTTTTCCGGGTGCGCTTCCATCCAGGGCTCGTCGATCTGAACGATGTCCGCCCCAGCCGCGAAAAGATCTTTCATTTCTGCATTCACGGCGGCGGCGTAGTCGAGAGCCATTTCCTCTTCCGTGTCGTAGTAATCGTTCTGCGCCTGCTGCGACATCGTGAAAGGCCCGGGCACGGTGATCTTCACGGGCCGCGACGTATTCGCGCGCAGAAATTCCAAGTCGCGCACTTCCACCGGATGTCTTCGGCGAATCTTGCCGACCACCCGCGGAACGGACGTCTCGTGTCCACTGCGGCTGATAATTTTGCCGGGATTTTCCAGGTCCACTCCATCGAGCGCGGTGGCAAAACGATTCGAATAGCTTTCGCGCCGCATCTCGCCGTCCGTAATGATGTCCAATCCAGCCAGTTCCTGTGCGCGAATGGCCAGCAGCGTGGCGTCGTCCTGCGCTTGCTCGAGCCATTCAGGTGCCACGCGCCACAATTCCGATGCGCGCACTCGCGGAGGCAGCCGGTGCGAGAGTTTTTCGCGGTCTATGA
>DATDMO010000024.1:0-6063 GCA_036518755.1 Candidatus Acidiferrales bacterium
ACCTGCTTTCCGAAGACGGTGAAGATCATTACAGCCATCATCGGAACAATCGTAACGCACAAGAGAAGCAGCGCCCGCAACTGGCGCCTCAAGTAGCCGGGCTGTAGGAGGTCACCTTCGATCACGCGGAAGCCCTCCATATAGCCGACCATCACCTGCGTGCCGGCGATCAGCGTTCCGCCAAGGCCGAGGGCGACCCATCGCCAGGGATGCGCGGTCTTGCGAACAAAATATTCAACCACCACGCTCGAACTGCCCGGAGGCAAAATCGTCACAAGGCGCGTTGGAATTTCGCTGAGAGCGTCGTGAAATAGCCGAGTTCCGCCGAGCACTCCAAGGAGCAGGAGCAGCAGCGGGAAGAATGCCAAGAACATGTTGAAAGCAATGGCTTGGCTGAGGATCACGCAATCGGGGAAAATCCTTCCGAAAGCGCGCGTCAGATTCCGGAGTATATCTCTCATGCCTTTCGGCGGATTATACGGGAAGGAGTGCGAATCGCAGCAGCCGATTCGTGGCTTCCTTGCCCCGACGGCGGATGCTTGCCGGTGCAAGCAGGCGCGCGGTAAACTGCATCGAAAATCGAGGTTTCATGCGTGAGCACAAGCCAACGATGAGCCGCAGCGAGGAAGTAATTCAAAAACATCAGGAGTACCTCTGGCCTGCGGTGACCAATTACTACCGGGAGCCGCTGGTGGCAGACCATGCCTCGATGCAGTATTTGTGGGACATTGAAGGCAACCGGTACCTCGATTTTTTCGGAGGAATCCTGACGATTGGCGTGGGCCACTGCAATCCGAAGGTCACGGCGAAGATCAAAGCGCAGGTTGACAAGCTCCAGCACACTTCCACACTTTTTCCCAATGAAGCGATTGTGGCGCTCGCTGAAAAACTTGCGGACATCACACCCGGAAAATTGCAGAAGAGTTTTTTTACGAACTCGGGCACCGAGGCGAATGAAGCCGCCATTTTGCTGGCACGCATGGCAGGGTCGAGTTATGACGTCGTTGCGCTGCGGCACGCGTATGCGGGCTCTTCGTCGCTGGCCAAAGGCGTGACGGCGCAGGCGCCTTGGCGCAAGGCAGGGGTGATCAGCGTGGGTGTGGCGCACGCCCTGAGTCCCTACTGTTACCGCTGCCCTCTGAACTTGAAGTATCCGGAATGCGGCGTTGCTTGCGCGAACGACGTCGAAAACGTGATAGAGACAAGCACCAGCGGCTCGATCGCGGCGTTTATCGCGGAGCCGATTCAAGGCGTTGGCGGATTCATTACGCCGCCGCCCGAGTATTTCAAGATCGTTTATCGAATCGTGAAGAATTACGGCGGACTCTTTATTTCCGACGAGGTGCAGACCGGCTTCGGACGCACCGGAAAGAAATGGTTCGGGATCGAGCAGTGGGAAGTGACACCCGACATTATCACCTGCGCGAAAAGCATGGCCAACGGGGTTCCGGTCGGCGCCACGATCACCACGGCGGAGCTGGCAGATAAGTTCCAGGGCTTGACGATCTCGACTTTTGGAGGAAACCCGGTAACGTCCGTCGCGGCCCGCGCTGTGATCGAGGTGATCGAGGAGGAGAAACTGCTCGAAAACACGCACGCCGTCGGCAACTATCTGCGAAAACAATTAGAGGAGCTCAAGGAAGGGTATTCTCTAATTGGGGATGTGCGCGGCATGGGGATGATGCAGGCGCTTGAACTGGTCCGCGACCGGAAAACGAAGGAGCCTGCGCCCGTGGAGACCGTCGAATTGATGGAACGGGCGCGCGCGAATGGGCTGCTGATCGGCAAGGGCGGCCTTTACGGCAACGTGATCCGGCTGGCTCCGCCCATGAATATTTCCCGGGCGGATGTGGACGAAGGCGTGCGCCTCCTCGATAGGTCTTTCCGCGAACTGCATGCAAAATAGCTGACGGAGGAGGCTCGTCGTGCCCCTACCAAAGCGGACCAAGGACACTTGCTCTGATGTATTCTGCTGTTGATGGGACCCACGGTTCATCGTCAACCCCGGACCGCGACGAGCTTGTGCAGGTGTTTTAGCGCAGGCACTATCATTCTTGCGCTGTTTCAACTAGGCTTCTTTGGCAACTCGATCGCAGCAGCGAACACTGACTCAAACGCGATCCATTGGGTCTCGGTATCCGAGGCTCAGGTGAAATTGGACGATAAAACGCCGCTGGCATGGAACGTTTACCAGCCCGAAAAGAAAAATAAGAAGGATTCCAACCTGATGCTGGTTCTGCTCGGGCACCGATATCTATTGCTGGATACCCACGCAAGAGTTGCTTACGAAGTTCCTCTGACGACTCTGAAAGCGCAGGGAGGCAGTTTCGATAGCGGCGATCTGGCACAGCAATCGCGCCTGATTCCAAGCACGGATTGGTCTTCGCGGGACGTAGGGCCGGCCCAAATTGTTCAGCTGACGCTTGGAGATTATGGCCGGGTGCTGCAAATTTCGCTGCCGCATCCGCCCGATCTGCGCCCGTTCTATTGAGCCGTCTTGGCGGCGCCACGCACTCGAAGGCCGCGCCAAATCATCCACGCAACCGTTGCCAACATGCCTATCCATCCGACAACCCGCACGGCATGGGCAATGTGCGTGTCCTGATTCAAGAGACCCAGCCTGCCGAGTAGATAATTCCAGTCGTGGATCACGCTATCGGAATCCCCGACAGTGAGGAGCGGCAATTCTTGCGCTCGTGCGTCGGCCATGTACGTGGCGATCGGGAGGAATTGCTCGAAGAAGAAAAACACGCAGAATGCCGTTCCCGGCACTTGCCGCTGAAAAACGAAGACTAGAGCCAGCATCAGCGGAACGCCCAATTGCAGCAGCGTACCCCCCGCCACCATCACGAATTCACCACCGAAAAACCGGAACAACAAATGCCCACCCTCATGAATGGGCACGAAGACAAGGTCGATCATCAAGAACGGGCCGCTTCCGCGTGCAGCTTGCAGCAAGAACAGGGCATAAAACACGCACCACGGGATCAAAACGGCCAGTGAGATGGGCTGCCACGCCTCCTCCACGGGCAAAAGGAATGGCAAACGATCGGTCAGTATTTCCGGAAGTTCCATGCAGTTGTCTCTCAAGGCGTGGACGCCGAATCCGGTCATCGGCTTGTGCGCGGCGCGACGCCGAGAAGTTCAGGCTAGCATCGCCGGTCGGAGAAACATCGCCGGCGTGACCGGGCATTTCCAGAATTACACGGCGGAAGGCGAGGTAAGGAATTGGCTAGTGAAGTGAAACGCCGACTACCCAGGGAATACCGACTAGGCCTGTTCCCAGCGTTATGTTGACAACGTCGCCGCGAGCGTACAGATCGAAATCGCCGCGATTAACGGGGATGCGTTCCACGCGATGGCCTTCCCTCCATGACGTTACGACAAGACGTCGCGAAGGCAGCGCGCCGGACATGGAGAATTTGCCGACGACTCGGGCCTGCTCAACCTGCCACGGTCCATGGTCCATCGCTCCATTGGCAAGCAGAAGGGCGGACAAAACCCACGGCAGCGGTATTAGCCCGTAATAAACCCGTTTGAGCTTTTCTACGTCACCGTGACGCAAGGCACGGCGTTCCACCCAAATCGCCAAACCCAGGGTGACAAAGAAGAGCACGCCCATAAAA
Source organism: Candidatus Acidiferrales bacterium (assembly GCA_036518755.1). GTDB lineage: Bacteria > Acidobacteriota > Terriglobia > Acidiferrales > UBA7541 > Palsa-295. The sequence goes on from DATDMO010000024.1 coordinate 3,627, forward strand.
ATCAACACGCCGTCCAGCTCGAGGGGAGGATAGCGCAAGGCCACGGCGACAAATGCCAGCGCACCGAGCACAAAAAATGCCGTGCGGTTGAGCAGCCGGCGGCGCAGCGTAAATTCGGCGGCCGCGGAGCTCATGCCGCAGGATTCGCACACATCCCTATCCCGATCCGCGCCGCAATTCAGGCAAGGCGTCATTTCAGCGCGCGCACGCTGGCGGGCGGGCTGCCGAGACAAACCATATTTTCATCGCGGCCGTTGGCGAGAAGCTCGCAATCGATTTCCTGCGCGCTGCGGACGGCTTGCTCGTAGCTTGAGCCGGCGGCGGTGGCGCAGTGCGTTGAGCCCTTGAAGGACACGCAAACCTCATATCGCTGGCGCGTCTGCTGGAACGAGGAGTAGATGAGAACGCCGAAAAGAACCAGCGCTCCCAGGGCTATGATCCAACGCGTCTGATTCGATTTTTTTGCCATGCCTGCCGATGCCACGCCTTATGTTTTCTTCGCCGCCGCTTCCGCTCTTCGTGCCAGCTCTTGCTCGATGTGTCTCCGCACGGCGGGCACGAGGCCATCCATCGCGGAAATATCCCGCAAGTCGCGCAGCGTTAGATCGGGTACGAACGCGAGCACGGCCGGAATCGGCGCACGGGCATTGCGGACTAGAGCCGCGCGCACATTATACCGACATGACCATTTCGGGTGTCCCGCAATCGACTGAACCACGCGCTCGTGCACGCGAGCCGTTGCCAGAGCCTTTAGGACCTGGCTCTCGGTGAGAAACGGATTCGCAAGAGCGAGTTTGATCGCTTGCGGATGGCCCTCGGCAAGAATGGCGCCTGCCGCGCGAGCGGGTCCTCGACGCGCAAGGGTGAGTTTTTCCCCCACGGCGATGTGCGGGACGCGAGCGAGAATTACTTCTTCCGCCACGCGCCGGATATCAGCCGGCGCGGAGGGCAACAGGCTCAAGCGCACCAGATCAAAGAGAAATAGCTGACGAACCGCGGCCAGCGCGAAGCGCTTCGGTGTGCGTGGATGGCTCGCCAAGCGCAGCCGAATGCCTTCGCTGGACGTCCACTTCCCGTCCCCGGCCAGGGCGCTCAGCACGCTCACCGGCAAGTCGAGTCGCTCGAGCAGAATCGCGATGTGCTGCTCCTGCAGATTGGCGTTCTCGAGAATAGCGAGCAGGGTTTGCTCGTCTGATTCGTGCAGAAGAACATTGAGTTCGTCGCCGGAGGTTGATCGCGCATGCTGGATTCGGCTGGCAGATTCAGGCTGCATTTCCCTTTGGGTGGCCGGTTTCAGCAACCGATTCTACACGTCCAGGCGGACGGTCCAAAACTCAATTGGAAATATACGCGGGGTGCGCTGCCATTGGACGAAAAGCGGAAACTCACCCGGTTCGCAACGCCCGCTGCGAGGGACAGGCGCTGCAAACCGGGCCGAGATCGAATTCATAAGGTGATGGTATCGCTTCTCAGTGTGGGCGACGCGACGCCTTTTTTGGGACCTGTCGCCAAAGGATCAATTGACTCAAGTGTTTCGAGTTTGTTTTTGAGCCTCGGGCAGACCAGCACAACTCGCCCGGTCAGGAACGCAAAGCTCATGCCGACGACAGTTAGACGAAACCTAACTAATGAGAAGAAGCTATCTTCTCTCTCTAATGACGGCCAGATGCTATCCAATTCATGTGGCGAGGCGTAAACGCTCCATGCGCGCGCCGAGGATAAGAAACGTGACAAAGGAGGAACACATGAATCTCACATTCGCAGAGAAAAGTATCGCCGTTACGGCCCTGGGACTGTTTCTGGGTGGTGCAGCCTTTGGCGCTTCTCCGCCCTCCGTAAGTGGTTCGGCGCCGACGACTGGGGAAAACTGGAGGTCGATCCAGATCGCTTCGGAGAAGCTCGAAGAGCTTCAGGCAGTCAGCGGAAAACTCAACCTTGTCGGCGACTCGATCCATGCTTCAATGCGAACTCTTCAGAGCGCTCGTGACGGTCACGCCTACCGGCTGAGCGCCGCGCGCGATCACATTATCGAGAGACGCGAACCACTGATCGAGTACGCACGGGTTTTTCCGAAAACGACGGAGTGCGGCCTAGGTTGTGCGCTCACGGTGGGAGGAGCCGATCGCAGTTCTTCGCCGATCCCCACAGCGAACCGTATGGGGCGGCATGCCGTCCAGAAGCAATAGAGGTGGTGGTAATTTAGCCATTCCATGCCGGAATGCTACTCCCTTATCAAAGCGGACGGAGCACTTAGTGAATAGCCGCGTCGAGGGGCGCATCGGCGAGCAATTCTACTGCTTCGTAGAAGGTTTCGTGCCCGTGGCGGCATCTGGCGGATCAGGTTTCGATGCAGGTGAATTGAGGCTTGGAAGAAGCGCGAGAAAGTCGCGCATCAAAACGTTCCGGAGGTCCGCAAAATCCTCCGCCTGCCAGGTTC
>DATDMO010000025.1:0-13514 GCA_036518755.1 Candidatus Acidiferrales bacterium
TGGCAAGGCTTCTCGGACGGGGGTTCAACTCCCCCCGCCTCCAAAATATACTTATGGTGTATATAACTATCGTGTATGATTCTAAGTCGTTTCATCGGACCGCACCGAGTACGGCGATGACCCCGTTGATCCGACCGAGCGATTTCGACCGGAGTAACCACGTGATCGATCCGGGCTCAAATGCTTAGTTCGGTTTCTCGCTCATCTTTGCCTTAAGCGCCGCGTGGATGCGAGAGCGGACATCACCTGGCAAAGACATGCGTTTAGAGCCGCAGAAAATCTCGATGGTTTTCCGAGTCTGATCGACGAGCATCTTGCAGTCGTCGCAGTGTCCCAAATGCCGTTCAATTTCCTGCGAGATGAGGGGATCGAGCGCCCCGTCGATGTAATTCGAAAGCTCTCGAATGACGCCCTTGCAATTCAATTCGATTCCCCTGCCCGAAAATAACGGTTCAATTTTTGCCGCAATTTGAGTCGCGCCCGCAAAAGCCTTGATTTCACCGCCGGGATGGACATGCCGAGAGCCTCGGCCGTCTCTTCCGTCGATAACTCTTCGACGTCGCGTAGCATGAATACGATCCGGAAATCGAACTCCAGCCGTTCGATCGCATCGTTCACTATATTTTCCATTTCGGTCTGGGCGTACTGTTGCTCGGGATCAGGTCGCCATTCCTCAAGATCTCGCGGCATCAGATCTTCTTCGCCGGCGATTGGTTCATCCAACGAAAACTCGCCGGGTCTGCGCTTTCGGAGTCTCATCAATGCTTCGTTAGCCGCGATCCGAACGAGCCACGTGTAGAAGCGCGAATCCCCCTGAAAAGTTTCAAGGTGCGTGTAAGACTTCAGGAACGCCTCCTGCGTAGCGTCTTCGGCATCCGCACGGTTACCCGTGATACTCATCGTCAATCCAAAAATCTTACCTTCGTACCGACTAACCAACTCCTCGAATGCGGTATTGTCGCCGCCCTTGGCCGCCGAGACGAGCAAATGCTCATCGTCGCGGACAATTCCAGACGGCAACCGATGGGGATTCGGCGCGCTCACTTCGTCCAAGGCTCCCACAGCCGGGAGTCTAGCTCCTTTGCATCCGGCAAGTAAACGGCCTAGATAATCCCCGGCGATTCTCGCAGCGCCCGTTAGATGTAGATCAAGGGAACGGGATTCAGGAATCTAGCTCTAGTGAGCGGGGCCTCGATTGGGGCTCGGGGGTTAGTCGAGCGCTGCACGCCACGCCCGAAGAACCTCCGCTACTGTCCACGCCTGGGCGATACACCCGCGAGGTGCAAACGGTGGGTCCCCATCAAAGATTTCGCTTAGCGTGCCTAAGCCGTGCGCAGTGAGTTGCTGCCCCAGCGGTTCAAGAAAGCTCATCGCGATCTTTCGATCGCCATAGACGCGCAAATGTGCATGAACGAAGGGACCGATGAGCCAGCCCCAAACCGTTCCTTGGTGATACGCGCCATCCCTCTCCCACGGGCTACCGCCGTAGTGCGCCCGGTAGTCATGTTCGCCTTGCGCCAAACTTCGTAGCCCGTGCGAAGTCAGTAGGCGCCGGGCGCAGACATCCACTACCGCTTTCTGCCGATCGGCGGAGAGCGGGCTCTTGGGCAGCGATACGGCGAAGATCTGGTTAGGCCGCAACGTGGCATCGCTGCCGATGCCAAGGGCATCGATCACGTCGTAGCAATAGCCACCCTGTTCATTCCAGAACTTAGCGAAACTCTTTTTCACCATGGCAGCCATCTTCGCGAACGGCGCGGCTGACTTGCCGGCCGCCGGGGCGAGATCGGCCATCGTCTCGAGCGCGTTGTACCAGAGGGCGTTCACTTCGATCGGCTTTCCTATTCTGGGTGTAACAACCCAGTCGCCGACCTTGGCGTCCATCCACGTCAGTTGCACTCCCGGCTCGCCCGCATAGAGGAGCCCATCCGCCTCGTCCACGTGAATCTGATAACGAGTACCTTTCAAATGGGCATTAACGATCTGCGTCAGAATCGGAAAGATCTCCCCAAGAGTATCCTGATCCCGGGTGCTTTCGAAATACTGGCGAACCGCCTCAAAGTACCAAAGCGCGGCATCGACAGTGTTGTACTCGGGCTGTCCTCCGGCATCGGGGAAGTTGTTGGGCAGCATTCCCTGATTGACGTAGCGCGCAAAGGCTAGAAGGATCTTCCGTGCGATTTCCGCGCGGCCGGTGGTCAGCGCCAGCCCCGGCAGCGCAATCATCGTGTCGCGACCCCAATCGCCAAACCAGTGATAGCCGGCGATCACGGATCGGCCGTTGGGCTCTTCCGGCAAGCTCCGCTGCACGATGAACTGGTCGGCGGCAAGAACGAGTTGACGCACCCAACCAGGCGCGGCAGACGCCGCCTGAGAGTCGCGGGTCGCCCATGTAGCAAGCAGTTCTTTCTCGTGCTCTGTACGCTCCCGCAAAGGGAGCGCGCCATCGAGTTCTGCGTCCGCGCGGGTGGTGAGGGCAAAGGTCACGCTCTGATTCGGCCGTAGTTCTGCGCGAAACACTGCAGCGAGTAGATGGTCTTCGTGATCGTCGAGACCGCGGTACCGCTCGTTTGGCAAAAAGCAGCCGCGATGCCACTCGTGGCGAGTTTCGGATGTCGCGTTCGGACTCAGGAGATAAAGGGGAACAGCTCCATCGAATGCCGTGACTTGCACGCCGTGCTCGACTCGATTTACGCTCATCTGCCAGTCGCCCGCGTGAGTGGAAGAATGAAAGTCTCGATAGTTCACGAGCGCTTTCATTTCCAGAATGGCTGGCCCGGCCGCACGCAATAGCGTGTACTGGACGTAGGTTGTATTTTCGCCCGGCCGCATCCATATCCGTTTTTCCAGCAAGGCATCGCCGAAGGCGAAGTGCCACACCGGTGACGTCCCGTCAAGCCGGAAGCTCTCGATATTTACATAGCCCTTCGGCTCGATGGCTCCGCTCGCCCACCGGTTCGTGGCGAGATCGTAGTCGGTGCCATCGTAAAGAACGGTCTCATCCAGCTTTGCGACGAGCTGCGTTCGGCCAACGGGAGGTTGAAGGGCGGCAACCAGCAACCCGTGGTAGCGACGGGTAAGGTTGCCGCTGACCGTGCCGGAGGCAAAGCCGCCGATTCCGTTCGTGAGGAGCCATTCGTGCTGCTCGGCCGTCTCGAGTGATCCGCAGACTTCTCTGCCGAACTCGACCGTTTTCGACATGTCCGTGGATAGGGCCTGCGATTTCGGTTGCAGAGCGGTTGCTTTTGCACTGGTTGCCATGGTTGAACCCTTCACTTCGGCTGCCCTGCGCCGCGAATCTTGACCTTGATGCGGTAGAGCCCTGTCTGCGCGGCTAAGTACAAAGTGCTGTGATCTTCGCCGCCCCAGGCAAGATTGTGGGGATGCTCGGGCCCTGTGATCGTCCCGAGATGCTTGCCCTCGGGCGAAATGATCCAAAGACCGTCGGGGCCTGAGAGGTAGAGATTGCCTCGCTGGTCGATCTTCATGCCGTCCCAAGCGTTCTCGCCGAGATCACTTGTGGCGTCGAAGAAGATGCGACCGTTTGAAAGCGTGCCGTCCGCATTTACTTCGTAACGCATGATCACCTTGCGCTTGGCGTCCCAGTTGTCCACGTACAGGTACTTTTCGTCCGGCGAGAAGGCCAGGCCATTCGGGCCGCTGAGATCCGTCGTCACGAGTTTCAATTCTCCGTTGATGAGACAGAACACGCCGCTGAAGGGCAACTCCTTGCGTGGATCGTCGAAAAACTTTGGCAATCCGAATGGAGGATCAGTGAAATAGAGAGCGCCGTCGGAACGATATACGAGATCATTCGGACTGTTGAGGCGTTTGCCTTGATAGCGGTCGGCAAGCACCGTAAGCTGGCCGTTTCTTTCAAGGCGCGTGACGCGGCGATTGCCGTGCTCGTTGATTGTGAGGCGGCCCTGCGAGTCGAGTGTGAGGCCGTTCGAGCCGGGCTGGCCGTATTCGCCGATGTTCATTCCGCCATAGCCGCTGTGAGTTCGAAAAACGGAGACTCCGTCGTCAGCGGACCAGCGATAGATCACGTTGTTGTTCGGATCGCTGAACAGAAGATAACCGCCGTCGCGGACCCAGACCGGGCCTTCCGTAAACATGAAACCGCCCGCGAGCTTTTCGATCTTCGCGCCTGGTTCCACCAGCGAGTCGAGGGCGGAATCGAGGCGCACAATCTTTGTGTCCACCTCCTGAATTCCTGTACCATGGCCGGGCTTGTAGAAATCCAAAGTCGCTGACTTTACCCAAATAAAGTTTTCGGGGCTCCTCGAAATCGGGCCGTTAAATCCAAATACGGCGAGTTGAAACCGCTGGCCAGGTTGAGCGTTCCGCGTCAGGATCACTTTGTTGGGTGCATTAAAGCCTTTGACCACCGATCCACCGCTTTGGCCAAGGACCACGGGCAGTTTGCCGTCCACCCATATCTCGGCATAATCATCGATCACGATTTCGAAAGAAACCGTGGAGCCTGCCACAGATATGTCGGCCACTCTTTCGGGGAGAGTTATGTTGATGCGATACCAGTTGAAGCATAGTTTGCCGCCCGCGCGTCGCTCCTCGAGCGTGGTTGGGTCGAGCACTTGCCACGTCGAATCGTCGAAATCCGCTGTGCCGGCGTGCGGCGAATAGTCGTAAGTCTTGATTGGATCGCCTGACGGCTTGAGATCGGGCCCCGGACCGCGAGAATCGACTTCGACGATTTTGACGTCGCTATAGCGCCAGCTACCCTTGACCAGTTGCGTGCCCGCCGTCGTCCGGAGATCGACCGTCGCGTCCGGCCGGCCGTACGGCGGGGCCTGAGCAGCCCAGGTTTGCGCGAAAGCGATCTGGGGCGCGAGAATCAGGCCGAGGACCAGAGCGAGAATCGGTTTGCGCCGCTTCGCGATCGTTTCCCGAGTCATTATCGAACCTTAACCACGTAATATAGAAACGGAGCCTGAACTGACTTGAACCAGTGCGGTACGCCGTTGGGAATGATCATTGCGTCGCCGGGAACGAGCGACCTCGTGTCACCGCCGGTGATGTCGCGACCGCGGATTTCATTGACAGCGACCGACTTCCCGTCCACGATCGTTCCGCCCGTGACAATTGTTGCCGAGCCTTTGAGCACGTAGATAATGTCGGTGTCCTTCGTGTGGACCTCGACCATGCCGGGAGCTTCGCGGCGACTGGCGTGAACCATGTAGTTGCGCCCGCCGCTGCCGTCAAAAAGAACGGCGCCCTTCGAGAACGCCTGATCTACGTCTTGCTTGGCGAAGAAAGTAACAGGAAGGCTGGAGGACATAGCCGGATCGCCGCCGAAACTCTTTGCGGCTTCAGCGCCGGCGATGGCAATCTCTTCATCCTGCGCGGCGCTTGAGGCGCCGCTCACGCCAACGCCGCCAATGATCTCTCCGTCCATGGAGACGGGTATGCCTCCTTGAAGAGGTGTGAAGAAAGAATCGGGCAGAGCCGCCATTGCAGTCCGGCCCTTATTGATAATTTCTTCGAACACTTTTGTCGGCTTCTGGAAGAGCACAGCCGTTCGGGCTTTTCCAATTGAGATGTTCGCGCCGGCTGCGAACGTGCCATCGAGCCGTTCGAGTGCCATCAAGTTGCCGCCGGCATCGACAACAGCGATAACGCCGCCCGGCGCGCTCACTTGAGCGGCGTGGGCCTTTGCCGCCGCGATCACCCGCTCAGCTCCATTGAGTGTCAACGTTTTTTTCTCCGCAGTCTGCGCTGGCGTGGTGGAACCCATTCCGAGCAGAGCAACGAACGTCAGGATCATGCCGATCAATTTGTCTCTCATCTCGTTTCCTTCCGTTTCTTCAGTCAGGGCCGCCCCAAGACGCTACCAAAGGGACGACCCTATCGTGCGAGCAGCCGATGACCTACATTACAGGTGAGCTGAACGACGCTTCGCCGAGGTTGACTTCTGCAAACGCGCACCAGATCTGCACCTTTGCGACGTTCTTCACGTAGCGGGGTAGAATGATCTGCTTCTTGTACTGTTGGCCGATAAACGCCTTGGTCTTCAGTTTGTCGAGTAAGTAGACGTTCCCATCGGAGTCGACCACCTGCCAGTGCGGGTCTGGCGTATCGGGCACTACGAAGTCGTCAGACAGCGTCAGTACCGCCCTGCCATCCTTGTGGCTGATTGTCACGGTGCCCTTGTTTGCCTTGGGCCCTTGGAACTGCGACGACGTTTGCGCAAACACCTGAGACTGACTGCCGGCTACGACCATCGCTGCGAGAGCCAGAAAAACCACTTTGAGAATGCGATTCATGTTCATTCACTGACCTCTTCTTTTGGGAATTCCACGCGCGCTCTCGAAACATCTTTGAAAGTCGCCATGTGGTTGGTGGGATACGGAAGAGCCGGGAAGGTTTCAATTCGGCAGGCAAACTTAGATGCAGCGCGTGCGTCACTTATCGCCACTGAACGTATCCTAGTGTTAGTTGCGTGTGCGTATGGGAGATGGAAAAGTGCCGAGGAAGGGAGAACGGATAAGCATCACGTGCTGGGAAGTCCGCCGGGAGCTCGCAAACTATACGGAAGGCGACGTTACGCCCGAACTAAGAGCCAGAATCGAAACACACCTCTCGAGATGTGCCGGTTGTCACGCCATCTACGACAGCGTCGCGAGAATCGTTCGCATTATTGGAGAAACGGACATAATCGATCTTCCGACGGGTTTCAGCAAGCGCCTCTACACCCGTTTCGCCACTCCCTAATCCGTTACCGCCAATCCAAACGATCATCGAGCCGCGTACTCCAGGTTCAAGGAGCCGAAACCGGCGATCCGGCGCAGGCAGATGCATCCTGGGTCGTGCGGCGCTTGCCGTCATTCTAAAATCTGTTAGTATGTCGGCACGGAATTCCGCCTGTGGTTCGGTTGTGAAATCCAGTTTGGCGCCCTTCGCGCAGGAGACCCCGCTATGTCCTGGATGCCTCTCGTCACAGACGAACAAGCCAGCCCGGAAGTCAAGAAGACCTACGATTACATTGCCAAGCGCTGGAGCTTTGTCCCGAATTACTTTCGGGCCTTGGGACATGATCGCCAGTTGCTAGAAGACCAGACGAACCTCTACACGAACGCGATGTTTGATCAGCGCGGCTTGCCAAGGCTCATCAAGGAACAGCTCGCGATCGTCGTGAGCGGTCTGAATGTATCCACCTACTGCCTGCCGGCTCACCTGGAGATTCTCGGCAGGTTGGGGATGGATAAAGCGCTCGGTAGAAAACTCTCGCTGGACTATTCAACAGCGCCGGTTGAGCCTAGAGTCATGAAACTGTTCCAGTTCGCAGCAAAACTTACTCTCCATCCCGGGGACATGGAGAAGGCCGACGTGGACGCGTTGCGCGAAGCCGGATGGAACGATGCTGAAATCTTTGACGCAGTTCTTGTGACTTCCCTGTACGCTTGCGCCAATCGTTTCTCGGCCGGCCTCGGTCTCATAGCTGACTTCTAACTCGGTTGCCTTTCACGGTGCTCGAAAGCCGCGTCAGATGGGATTGACGCGGCGCTGGGCCTCTACTTCCGCGATCCTGACAATCACCCCGTCGGGTTTGCCAGGCCCAGATCTGGCCGGTGGGTTGAGGGTCTTGGTGCGACGGCGGCAACCCCGCCAGACCGATGACCGATTCGCGAGTAAGGCTCGCCGCCTTTTTTCGGTCTACCTGCCCCTGAATCGCTCGTCCGAAGCGAATCTTCGCATCGACACCATCCAGACAGAGCAGCTTGAGAAGGTGGGGTGCGAAATACATCTCTCCCCAATAGCAGACGTCCTCTTCCACGCAGCCTTCCGCTATTCCGTAGCTCACGTGGGCGGGAGTGACGATTGCGCCTGATCGGATCGCTGCTTCAAATAGCGCTGACCGGAACGGAAGGATCGTAGCGCCGTTGGAGCTCGTCCCTTCCGGGAACAATACAACAGCGACACCTGACCCCATCGCGCTCTCGATTTGACGATTCACCTCGGCTGTACTTCTCGTTCGCTGTCGATCGACAAAGATGGTCCCGGCCGCGGTTGCGAGGATTCCGAAGACTGGCCAGCGTTTGACTTCGGACTTGGATATAAATACGCAGGGGCCCAGCGCACTGAAGAGTAGAACATCCATGTAACCAAGATGATTGGACGCCACGATCCCAGTCGCGGGCATCGTCCCCGCGCACGAAACATGCACGTCCCAGCGATCAAGCAGGATTCGTGACCAGCGATGCAGCCAGCGCGCTCTCCCTATATGCGAGATTCGCCGACGCGCCGCAAGAGAGAGGCAAACAAAATCGCAGCTGGCTTCGAGAATTGTGAAGCACAGGGCGACGGCTCGCTTGGCACCGCGTGCAATTCTCATAAGCGGCCCTCCTACCGCATGAATCGCAAACGGGCGGTCGGCGCGATTTGTTCTAGGTCGAGTAACGTAAGGAAGTCGATAGTTTTGAATTCTCGGTCGATGGCGGGCCGTCCGCAGATGCGTGCGCCGACGGAAAGATAGGCGCGAAGGAGCTTGGGAGGCCTCGCGGCATCGGCACTGGCGGTTGGCGGCCTGATCGGAAACTCATAGTCGCAAAGAGGACTCGTCCGGAGACCTGCCTCGACCTGGAAATCCCGGAGGCGCCAAAACATGTCCGAGCCTTCTTGTTGACACTGCGACGTTAGCGACGAGCAGCCGATCAGATGGCGCGCCTTCTTCTCTCTCGCATACGCTGTGATTCCACGCCACAAGAGCGCCACTACTTGGAATGAACGGTGGTTCCGATGAATCGCGGCCCGGCCAAGTTCCACAACCGATTCGCGAATCTGCTCATAGGGAGCAAAATTGAACTCGCGGGCGCTGTAATACCCTAGGCGCCTACGCGCAACCCGCCCGGTTTGCATGCGATACGTCCCAACAACCTGACCAGTGGGAGTGTGCTCCACTAACAGGTGGTCGCAAACTGCGTCAAACTCGTCTGTATCAAACCCATCTCGGTAGGCTGACTCCAAACCCTCGCCCAATTCCAAATTGAAGACCAAGAATCTGAGGCGGCACGCTGCCTCCACATCCCTCTCGTTCTCGGCGAGCCGAAGCGCGTACGGACCACACTTCAGGGCAAGGTCCGAAGTCGCAAATCGATCGCATTTTTCAAGGCGGCGCAACGCCGCAGGGCACGTCCACTCCTGCCCCTCCATTAGCTCTTCCACAGGCCGCATATCACGCCCTTTGCGAAAGTGGTCATTCTGTCCGATACACATCCAGCGGATAAGAAACAGCTCAATGTGTGTGTCCGTGACGAATACCTATTGAAACTTTTGTGGCGCTTCGAACTCCCATGGCTCAGGTCGAAAGTTCCAGCACTCAGACCCGGCGCGGGGCGGCCGGCGAGGCAACCACCGCTGGACAGGAGGCAGGAGTGAAACGAATTGTGAGTTGGATTCTGCGGGTGACGGCGGCGGTCATTTTGCTGCAAACGCTCTTCTTCAAGTTCACTGGCGCTCCGGAGTCGGTTTACATCTTCACCAAGGTTGGTGCCGAGCCTTGGGGACGCATTGGGTCAGGCGTCGTGGAACTGATTGCCGCCATCCTCATACTGACTCCTCGCTACACGTGGTTGGGCTCCGTAATCGCGATGGGCATGATGGCCGGCGCCATCGCCAGCCATCTGACCGTCTTGGGGATCGGCGTGTTGGGAGACAAGGGTCTGCTCTTCGCACTCGCGCTCATCGTTTTCTTCGCCTCTGCAATCAATTTGGCGTTGCACCGCAGCGAGATCCCTGTGCTCGGCCGGAGGCTGGCATGAGCGCGCAGCGAGCCATCTCAATCGTGCGGGAACTTACTCCGCGCCAAGCGACCCCCGCCGATTCGCCGGACGTGGTGAAGGCTGCTCAAGAAGTGCTGACGCAGGGCCTCGATCTCCTTATTCAATTGAACGACCGTTCCTACTCGCAGCGAGTCGCGCCGCCATTTCAGGCCTCCATCGGCCAGCACTATCGGCACGTTCTCGAACACTTCCAGTCGTTGGTCTGGGGACTCAAGCCTGGAGAGATCAACTACGACGCTCGTGAGAGGAACCCTCGCATCGAAAATGAAGTCGGCTACGCGAGCATTGTGACGTGCGAGCTTCTCGGTGCCTTCAAGCGCATCACCCATGAAACTCTTGGGGACTCCTGCGCCGTGATCGTGAGCGTTGGCTACGGCTCGTCGTCTCCGTCACGGCTCGAATCGAATGTGGGCCGCGAGTTGGCGTATTGCGCCGGACACGCCATCCATCACTACGCGATCATTCGGCTGCTTTGCAGTGAAGTCGGTGTGGACGTGCCCGCCGGGTTCGGCTTTGCACCTTCGACACTGAAGCACATGTCCACGCAGGCGGCGGATTGAAGTGGATCCAGGGCATCTTGTACCGGTGCAGGCTGGCGGCGTGCTCACGCTAATTGCGGCCGTCATCCTGGGCGGGTTCCTCTCCGAAGACGGAGCCACGATCACGGCGGCCACACTCGCCATGTCTAGCCTGTTGGATTTTCGCCTCGCGTTCTTCAGCGCCATTGCTGGCCTTTGGGTGGGTGACCTTGGTGTCTATTTCCTGGCGCGCGGCGTCGGCTCGGGCTTGGGAAGGACTACGTGGCTCTCTCGTTGGTTCACGGGCAAGCACTTGTCCTCGAATCGCAAATTCGGATCAAACACGCCGTGGAAGCTGGCGGTCAGCCGTTTTCTGCCGGGCACGCGGTTGCCCGCCTACATCTCCGCCGGCCTGGGGCGCATGCCGTTGTGCCTGTTCGCAACGATCACGGCGATTTCGGCAACGGCTTGGACGATTCTCGTTTTCGCCACGATTCACGCTGCTCCATCCCGTAGCGCCGGCGCCAAGGAGCATCTGGCGACGCTGAGTGTGGCGGGGCTGTCATTGTTTGTTGCCTTGACGGCCCTTCGCATCTGGAGCCCGGGAATTCAAGCTCGCATCCGCATCGCTCTTCGCCGTTTCGTGCGGTGGGAATTTTGGCCGGCTTGGCTCTTCTATTCGCCGGTCGCGTTGTTTTGCGCGTGGCTGGGCCTTCGCTACCGCGGTTTTTCATTGCCCACAATCGCGAACCTCAACCAGAAAAATGGAGGGATTGTCGGCGAATCAAAAGTCGAAATCCTGCGCGAGTTGATGAATGTTTCGCCCGATGTTACGGCGGAGGCGTACCTCATCGAGCCGGGGTCGGCGGCGGCGAGGATGGAGAGAATCGCCGCAATTTGCCGGCTGCGTGAAATCTCCCCGCCCTTCGTCCTCAAGCCCGATACCAGTCAACGGGGAGCCGGATTCAGGAAGATCGCTTCTTTCGACGAAGCGAGCCGCTACGTGGCGCAAGTATCGGCCCCCTTGCTGCTGCAGCGCTATATCCCCGGCCCGCGCGAGGCCGGAATCTTTTACTATCGTTTCCCACATGAGACTCGCGGCCACATTTTCGGGATTACGCGGAAGCGGTTCCCCTTCGTTGTCGGAGACGGCGAACGTACCCTCAAGGAACTAATCGAACGCAATCCCCGCGCCCGCCTGATTGCCCGCACGTACTTCACGCGATTCGGTGATGCCGTCGCCCGCATCCCGGCACTCGGAGAGCAAGTGCGTTTGGTCGAAGCCGGTAATCACTGCCAGGGCTGCGTCTTCGAGGATGGAAGCAACCTCAATTCCGGCCGGCTCTTGCAGGCCATAGACGAGATCAGTCGGAAGATGCCGGGCTTCTACGTCGGTCGGTTCGACATTCGCTATGAGACGGACGAGGAATTGCTAGCGGGAGTGGGATTCAGGATTATCGAATTGAACGGCGCCGCTTCCGAGGCTACCAATATCTACGACGAGCGTAATTCGCTGTGGCATGCGTATGTGACGTTGTACCGCCAATGGCGCCTCGTTTACGCCATCGGCGCAGCGAACCGTCGGCTCGGAGCTTCACCGGTATCGGTCCGTGCTTTGTGGAGCGACTGGAGAAAGTTTTCCCGCCAGGCGTGCGACTACCCGGTCGCGGACTGACTCTATGTGCACCTTGAGCTTCGTTCCCAGAAACGATGGATACCTCGTTGCAATGAACCGCGATGAGCTGCGCACCCGATTGCCCGCGCTGCAGCCGCGAGTTTTCGATCTCAACAGTATCGAAGTGATGTATCCGCGCGAGCCTGCCGGTGGGGCATGGATCGCTTCCAATGCCGCCGGCAACCTCCTTGCTCTGCTGAACTGGAACGATGTCGATAGCGAAATGCCGGGCGCGAAACTGCAAACACGTGGAGCGGTGATACCGAAACTGATTGCCGAAACGAGCTCCATGGGCGTGGCGTTGCGATTCCAAGAACTGGACCTGTGGGGAATGCTCCCCTTCCGGCTCATCGGAATCTTTCTACAGGAACGAAGCGTACATCAGTGGCGATGGGACGGTACCCGCCTGACGGATGTCCAGTCTTCTTGGACGCGCCTGCACTGGTTTTCCTCTGGCCTTTCCGACGCGTTGGCTCAGAAGCACCGTCACCGCACCTGCGAGGCCGCGGCTCAGGAATCTGATGCCTGGGATGAGGCGTGGCTCGCGAAGGTCCACCGGTCGCATGCCCCGGCCCCCGGCGCTTACTCGATTTGCGTTCACCGGGCGGATGCATCCACCGTAAGTCACACGTTGGTGCGATGCGCTCCTCGCTACATCTCGATGAGTTATCTTGAAGGGAACCCGTGCTACAAGGACGGCCGGGATGCTATGGCGGCCATCGCACTCCGAAAAACGCTCGTGCAGGGCGTCTGCGCCTAGTCCTTCATCGCTGAAACTTTTCCTCTGCTCTCCTCTCTAATCTTTCGAGTCGTCAATCCACCCAAACTGGAAACGAGTTATGCCCAACAAAGTGGTCTTCATCACTGGCGCTAAGGGGGGCTTAGGTTCCCTGGTCACTCGGCGTTTCCTTTCTGGTGGCGCCACCGTCGTTGGCGCGTCGCGAAGCATTACCAAGGAAGATTTCCCGGAACCCAATTTCGTTCCCTTCGCCATTGATTTCACGAAATCGAACGCGGTCCGCGGCGCGATTGACTCGGTTGTCCAGCAGTTTGGGAGCCTGAACGTTCTGATCCACGTCCTGGGTGGTTTTGCCGGCGGCCCATCGGTCGCGGACACGGACGATGCCACCTGGGAGCAAATGAGAGACCTTAATCTTACTTCTGCCTTCTATGTTTTGAGGGCGGCGATCCCTCACCTGCGCAAATCGGGGAACGGCCGAATCGTGGTGGTGGGTAGTTTGGCGGCAGTTGAGCCGCACGCCGGGCTCGCTGCCTACGTGACGTTCAAATCCGCGCTCACCATGCTTGTTCGAACGGTGGCTCTCGAGAATAGCGATGCCGGAGTGACCGCAAACGTCGTCCTGCCCGGCACGATGGACACGCCCGCGAACCGCAAGTCGATGCCCAACGCCGACTTCTCAAAGTGGCTTCAGCCTGCCGAAGTCGCGGATCTCGTTGCCTGGCTTGCTGACGAACGCGCCGCTCACGTAACCGGTACTACCATTCCGATCGATGGCA
>DATDMO010000026.1:0-5288 GCA_036518755.1 Candidatus Acidiferrales bacterium
TGGACCAGAGCATGAATTCGAGAAAAAGCTCGGCTATGCCTTTGCGGCGTTTGAGATGCCGGGCTACCGGCCGCGTGACGAAGACGTCTACGTCATGTATGGCCGGCCCGGAGAGATGCTTGGGCGTTTCACACTACATGGCGATCGGACCCTCTTTCTATTTCTGTTCGCCGCCGGTAACGAGGGTATGCCCGACACGCTCGAAGGTCAGAAAGAGGTTCTTCGGAATCGATACAGAAATGGAAAATGGGAATGCCCGCGTATTCTGGATGCATTGGCTGGCACGCAGGAGCTGTATTTTGACAGCGTCAGCCAAATCCGCCTGCAGAATTGGTCGCGTGGCCGAATTGCGCTCGTGGGCGATGCTGCCTTCTGCGTGTCTTTGCTGGCCGGACAAGGCTCTGCGCTGGCGATGACCGCGGCCTACGTGCTTGCGGGGGAACTCGCCGAAGCAGATGGTTTGCATGAAAAAGCATTTAGCCGGTACGAGGCGGTCTTGCGAACATACATCGAAACCAAGCAGGCGGGCGCCCACCGCTTCGCCGGTGCTCTTGCTCCCAGGACGCGGTGGGGCCTCTGGTTCCGAAATCGGATGATGGACGCGTTTGCGATTCCCGGCGTTGCGAGACTTACCGCGGGCCGCGAGATCATGGACACGTTGCGCTTGCCGGAATACCGTTGGCCAGAGGCCGACGAGCCTGCGGCCAGGCCCGCTACGCCAGCCGAATAACGAAAGTCCAGTGTCCAGTTTGGCCCCGCTTGGCCCACCACAGCAAAATCAAGCGCTCCGTGGGGCCGGTCCAGCGAGGCCCATGAGAGGGGAAACCTCAGAAAGTAACGCCTAATTTATACCAAACAATGCACGGTGGCCGAGTGACGGTTCGCTTTGCCGCGAGCCTGATCCTCCACCTCTAAATCCGCGCCTTCGACGGCGCGGATTTTTTGAAATGTCCAACTATCAACGGAGGTGTCCGCCACTCGGCCGATTAGAGAAGCGGACATGACCCAACTATCTACTTTGGAATTGAGTGATGTTGGGCGCGGGCGGATTTGGGTATTGCTTGACCGATTTTAGGTATTCCTCGACCTCCTTCATCGCCGGTTCAGCAGCGAAGGGGAACGACCCAAACACGTTGAGATCTTCGTGTGGGTCCATTTCGATGTTGAAGATCTTTGGATAGCCGGCCATCGGAGCGCTCGCTGACCCAGGTCCAGGCTGACGCTGTGGGCCGATGCCGGTCGGGTATATGTCAGTGAAGTACACTCGCCATTGCTTCCATCGCGCAGCCACCAAATCGCCGCCGATAAAGCTCAGGAGGCTGTCACGTTTCCCGGTTTCGCTGTTTCCGAGGAGCACGTCGGTCTGATCGACGCCGTCGATAGGGCGGTCGCTGGGCATCTTGGCCCCAATGATACCAGCGAAGGTTGGGAAGAAGTCCATGATCGAGAACATTGCGTAGGATGTCGTGTCCGGCTTGACGTGGCCCGGCCAGCGGATGAAACAGAAAGTCCGGATCGAGCCCTCGGTGACTTCGCCAAGCTCCCCTCGGAAAGGACCCGGGCTGCCCATGTCCGGCGTGCCCGCGTTGCCGTATTCGCGAAAGGCTTCTCCGGACGGGCCGTTGTCGGACGCGAACACGAGCAACGTATTGTCATCCACGCCGAGCTGCTTTAGCGCGTCAAGGATCTGGCCGACGTGATAGTCGCCTTCCATCAGCTTGTCGCCATAGTTGCCGATACGAGACTTGCCCTTGAATTGGCTGGACGGCAGGTTGGGTATATGCCCCATTGAAAACGGCAGGTAGAGGAAGAACGGCTTCCGCGCCGTCGCCTGCCGCCTCATGAAGTCGATCGACTTGGCCACCAGCTCGTTGTCGATTTCAGCGCGCACCTCGGGTGTGAAGGGCTTGACGTTTCGTAGCTCGCCTCCGGCCGCTGCCTCGACAATCTGCGGCCCGCCGGCCAGCAACACGTCGCGTGGCGCGCGCAAAGTGTGTGTGAGTTCGAGCTTGTCAACGTACGTTGCCGAGTCCCACGTCATGTCGGGAGGAATGCCGTAATATTCGTCGAACCCATGTGCGGTCGGCAGGCTTTGCGGGTCTTTGCCCAGGTGCCACTTGCCGAAGATGGCGGTGGCATAGCCTGCACTCTTGAACATCTCGCCCATTGTGACCGCACGCGCCGAGAGCGTGTTCGGTCCGCCTGGAACGAGAATCAGCGATAGCCCTTCGCGGATCGAGTAACGTCCTGTCATGAGTGCTGCACGCGACGGCGAGCACGCGGGTTCGACCAGGAATTGCGTCAGGCGCAGTCCCTCGCGGGCCAACTGATCAATGCGCGGCGTAGGCGCACCGCGCAGCTCGCCTCCACCATAAGGGCCTAGGTCGCCGTACCCAACGTTGTCGGCCAGAATGAACACAACGTTCGGCTTCTGTGGCTGCTGTGCGATGGCTTGCGAAGCCGCGATAAAAAGGACTGATGTGAGAAGGAGTCTGTTCACTGCCTGTCTCTACGACTGATCGTTTGACTGCAAAATTCTCACCGCACGATGAGCGTGGCTATCCTTCAATATCCGCGCGGTGGCCGTCCGTAGTACCCCTGAGATCCACTGTAGTAGGGGCCGCCAAACACGCGCCCGAAAAAGCCACCGGCCCACTGGGGTTGGGCATTGTCATTGTCGGAATCGTACCGGTCGGGAATTGCCTGACCGAAACGGGGACTCGCCGGGCTCGCGACCTTATATTCGCCGCCCGGAGTAACGCCGGCCAGTACAACTTTTGTGTTCTTCAGGCCATACTTCTTCACCAGCGCATAAAGCGTGGCGGCATTCGCAGGCGAGATACGTACGCAGCCATGCGAGACGGGTTTGCCGAGAGTCTTCACTTCATAGCTGCCATGGATGGCATGACCATCCTTTATGAAGAAAATAGAATGCGGCATGGGGGAATTGTCCCACTCCTTGCTGTACCAGACCTCATTCATGGAGGTGGCGGTATAAGTTCCCGATGGAGTCGAATATCCTGCTCGACCGGTTGATACCGGCCAATCATATTTTTCCACCCCATCCAGAAAAACCGTCATTTTTTGTCTGGCCTTGTCGATATTGATGACGACGGCGGTGCCGGTGCTTTGGGTCCCGGAATCAGAGATTGTCTGCGCGCTTGCAGGAGAGGCGAGCAACATTGCCAAAACGGGGACAATGACCAGACTGCGGAAATGTCCCGTGGTGGCGGCAATGCCGGCACGTCGTGGGGCGCATGACAAGAACTTACACATCACATCCTCCCAATCACGCGATGCAAGAATTTATGACGAAGTCACTCTTCAGGCGATTGGACTGAGGGGCAATAAGTCCGTTGATGTCCGCCTCTCTAATCGGCCGTTGCGGCGCGAAAATTTTGGCCATTTTTTACCATTATGACGACAGCACCGTCAGCAGCTTCGGTTGGTCATCCTGGTCCTGAGCCGGTACAGGTGTATCGGGCGCAGTCCTGGTAAACACTCCGACACTCCGACGATGGCAACTGCTTCAGACGAAGACAGTCTCTATAGCGTGCACGACAGGTGTTGATGCATTGCTGTTTGGCTGTCTGAGCGGCCGCGACGGTACGAGAGGCAAGATCGACGTCGCGCGCATCGAGTGTGCCAATACTCGACGACAGAAGCACTGCAAAGAGGAGGGAAACGATGGCAAACGGCCGCCTGCTGCATTTCATGGCTCAACTCCCTTCAGGTCGAAAAAGACGACGGGCTACCGGTTCGAACAGCGTGAAGTTGGACTGGCGGAAGTCGGGATTTTTTTGGGAGATGCGGGCGCTCTTTGGAGAACGCCCGCGTGTTGATAAATCAGCCTTTGTTACTGACCTTCGTGGCTCTTGATTTTTTCTTCAATCTCTCGTTTCACGGCCTCAAGGTTGAAGCTCGCCGGCGCTTGCATTGGGGGAAATTCGACGGCCGTTTGCGCCAGCTTCCCAACTTCCTGCTGAACCAGCACAAACCGCCAGAATTCGCGGGCCATGAAATCGTTCATGTAGCCGCCGCCCATATCGTTCAGGCTTTGACCACGAATTGATGGTGTTCGCTCGAACGGGTCCTGCCGAAGGTTGATGATGGCCGGCATGTCCGTCGTGTCTTTTTCGCCCGGCCATCCATAAGGCTGCTGGAAGAACTGGAACTTGAAGTCATCGTAGCGAAGCGCTCCGAGATGTGGGCCGGCAAAATAGAAAATCTCATGGCGGGCAGACGGTCCCTTGCCCGTCAGGAGATCCATTTGATTGTAGCCGTCGAGATGGTTCTTGTAGGTGCGGCCTTCGAGCGCCGTACCCTTGAGCAGCTGGTCGGTGATGTTCGGGTTTCCCGCGGCAGCCGTCAGCGTCGGCAGCCAGTCGAGCCCCGAAAAGATACCATTTTCCACAGAGCCCGGCTTGATGTGGCCCGGCCAGCGAATGATGGCGGGCACGCGGAAGCCGCCTTCATAGCTGGTTCCTTTCGTCGCCTTAAACGGCGTCATGCCGCCGTCGGGCCAGGTGAACACTTCGGCTCCATTATCGGTCGTGAAGATGACGATGGTGTTGTTTGTTTCACCGATGTCGTCGAGATGCTTGAGCAATGCACCGACGCTGTCGTCCATCTGCGCCATGCCGGCTTCCTCAAGGCCATAATTGGACTGGTGGTTTTCCATCTCGCTGTACTTCTTCGACAAGAACGTCCAGACGTGCATGCGCGTCGTGTTGTGCCAGATAAAGAACGGCTTGCCGTCTTGCCTGGCCCTGTCCATGAAATCACTGGACGCCTTGACCAGGACCTCGTCGAAGGTCGTCATGTCGTATTTTGCCTTCAGGAACGGCAGATCGTGCATGTTCGGCACGTTGGACATGTTGGGGAACGGGGGCAGGGGACCCTCATCGAGAATTCGCTGCTTGCCGATTTTGCCCCAACGCGGCATCACGGTCGGATCGTCTTTGTCCGTTGCATAACTATGGACCAGGCTACGCGGGCCATAGGTATTGTAGTATTTCTCGTCGACGGGAAACGAGTACCAATACGGATCGGACATTGCGTCGAGGTGATACAGATAGCCAAAGTACTCATCGAAGCCGTGCACAGTCGGTAGATATTTGTTCAGATCACCGAGGTGGTTCTTTCCAAACTGTCCGGTTTCGTAACCCTGTGATTTCAGAACGGTCGCGAGCGTCACAGCCTGATCCGGAATGCCGACATCGGCGCCGGCCTGGCCAACGGTCGTTAAACCGGTACGAATTGGCAATTCGCCGGTAATGAAGTTGGCA
>DATDMO010000027.1:0-6914 GCA_036518755.1 Candidatus Acidiferrales bacterium
GCACCGGGCTCAAATTTTGTAAGCGACATCATGCAACTGGCCACCGGATGCATGTCGACGGCCTGCCTCCATGCTGCCGCGAAACTGAAGATCGCCGATCTTCTCGCCAGCGGACCAAAAACGGCCGCCGAGCTGGCGGGAACTTGCGGTGTGAAGGAAGACGCGCTGTATCGTGTTTTGCGAGCGCTAGCGTCCGTTAGGGTGTTCCGCGAAACGTCACCGCGGACGTTCGTCAACACACCGATTTCCGAACAAATTCGGAGCGACGTCGCAGGATCGGCGCGCGACACGGTACTCTTTATCGCCAATCCGCTACACCTGCGCGTTTTCGGCGAGCTCATGCATTCTATCGAATCAGGCGAGACGGCGTTCAAAAGAGTGACGGGCCTCGATGCGTTCGAATTCTTCCGGCAGAACACCGAGGAGAACCGCGAATTCAATGCGGCGATGACGTCGATAACCACGGGTTTCATAGGACCGGCACTTGCGGCCTACGACTTCGGCGAATCGGGTACGCTTGCCGACATCGGCGGCGGCCACGGTTTTTTGCTTACGGCAATCCTGCAAAAACATCCCGGGCTTCGCGGGATCGTCTTCGACTTGCCGCATGTGGTGGAAGGCGCGAAGCCGCGGATTGAATCGTCGGGCCTCGCATCGCGCTGCGAGATTGCGACCGGCGATTTCTTTGAGGCTGTTCCGCACGCGGATAGTTACGTGCTCAAATCCATTATCCACGATTGGGACGAGCCCCGCGCGGTCACGATCCTGAAGAACTGCGCCACAGCCATGCGCGGGAACAGCGGCAAGGTCATCCTTTTGGAATTCGTGATTAATCCGGGCAACGAGCCGAGCATGGGTAAATGGATCGACTTGGAAATGCTGACAATGGCCGGCGGGCGCGAGCGCACCGAAGCAGAATTTGCCGAACTCTTCGCCAAAGCCGGGCTGAGACTCACACGAGTGGTTCGCACAGCGTCTCCGCAGTGCGTGATTGAAGCCGTGAAAGCATAGAGGAGCGACAAAATCATGAAGACCAACTACTGGGCGATCCTCGTTTGCGCCATCGCGTATTGGCTATTGGGAGGTCTGTGGTATGACGTTCTTTTCAGCAAGCAGTGGATGTCGCTGGAACATATGACCGACGCACAAGCGAGCTCCGCGAATCCCGTGTGGATCTGGCCATTCATCCTTACCTTTCTTTTGAACCTGCTGATCGCATTCGTGCTGGCGCAGATTTGCATCTGGCGGAATGCGAATACGGCCGCGCGCGGAGCTGCCATTGGAATCTTGCTGTGGGTCGGAATCGTGGGGCCGATCGTCTTCACAACATACATGTACGAAATGCGACCCAAGGAGCTTTTTGCGATCAACGAATTCTACCCGCTCGTGGGACTCTGCATGATGGGAGCGATTCTGGGAGCGTGGAAGAAAAAGAACGCGTAGCGCCAGCGCGAAACACGAAAAGCGGGCACCCATGAACGATCTGGCCGCGCTTCTGGCGGAAACGGTGCGAGTTCCCGTTGCTGTGCTACGAGGTTGGAGTGAGGTTCGCTTTCTTTTGCTTGATGGCCTTCACCCGATCAACCAGATTGTCAGCTTCCTGCAGATCGGCGTCGCGAGCTGAAGCCGTCGTCTCCATGTCGGCTTTCTGGCGATAGACCAGGTTCAGATACGCCATGGCGTCGTCGTAGTCCGATTTCAGGCTGATGGCCTTTTGAAGCTTGGTTAACCCGTCGTCCACTATCGAGCCATACTTCTCGGAGAACTGCTTGGCGAGCGCCGGAGGCATCGGATCGGTTTCCTTGATTTGTTTCTTGGCCGTCCGATTGTAGGCCTCACGCATATCCTTATTGCCCCGATAGGCGAGCGACCAGTCGATTACGCCAACCCAGTAATAGGGCTCGGGATCGCCCGGCGAGAGTTGGATATGCTTTTCGTGATAAGACTTCGATTCATTCATCTTCGCCTCGTCGAAAGGCGAACCTGCCATGTTGAAAAGGATGGAACCGATGCCATCAATTGCCGGCAGATTGTCCGGGTTCTCCTGAAGGATCGCTTTGTATGCGTCGATGGCAGATTGGCCGTTGCGCATATTCTCCGGTGATGGAGCGCCAGGAATGTACTGATTGGCATACGCAGCGGCAAGATAGAGCTGTGCGTTGGTGAGCGTGGGATCGTATTGCTGCGCCTCTTTGAAATCCTCGATGGCCACGTCAAATTGCGCGTTCTTGTAGGCGTTCACGCCTTTGTTGAGCTTGTCGCGCGCGCGGAGCTTATCGCAGCCGGCTCCGGCGGCCAGTGCGGCCACAACCACGGCCACAGTAAAAAGAACAGAAAACTTACGCTGCATTCCAGCTCTCCTTCGGATGATGGCTACGCTAGCATGTAGTTACCGGCGGGCGTCCCAACCAGCCGCGCAACGCTACTGCCCCGCCTCGATTTTGGCGGTGATAAGGCCCACGTGATCGATGCCCGATCCGCGCATGATATCGATAGCACGCGCGACTTGAGCAAAATCGATATTGTCATCACCCTTTATAAAGGCGATTTTGTCGGCACGCTCCTTGAAGATGTCGAAGAGGCGCGGTCCGAGTTCGGTCCAACTGCTCTGATCCTGGTTAATCATCACCTTGCCGCCGGTCATTACCTGGACGACGATTGTCCGCTGGTCGGGCTCCGTCTGCTTCTGGTTGGGCGGCGGTGGCTGAGGAACAAGCGTCGGCAAGCCCGTCGGTGTTCGCGGCGTAATCACCATGAAGATGATGATCAGAACCAGCAGCACATCGATCAGAGGGACAATGTTGGGCTCGGAAACCGGTCCTGAACCGCTACCGCCAACTGTCATTCCCATGACAAGACTCCTTAGAGATAACGCTGACTGCTGGTACCGCTAATCCGATCCACTCGTTGGCGGAGGAGGTGGTGCCTTGGTCGGTGGAACCTTTTCGGTTAGCAGTCCCAGGTTCTCCACGCCCGCCGCGCGTACTTCGTCAACCGCCTTCACCACATCGCCGTATTTGGCCCTGGCGTCTGAACGAACATACACGGTCTTATCCAAGCGTCCGGTAAGCAAGTCCTTCACGTCGCCGGTGATCTCGGCCAAGCTGATTTCCTTGTTGCCAGGACTTAGAAACAGCCTGCCGTCCCGCGTGACGGCCACGATGATGGCATCGTCCCTGTCGGCGTTGGGCATCTTGTCTGCATTCTCGGCTTTGGCCATATCCACGGGAGCGCCGTGTTGCAACATCGGCGTGATCACCATGAAAATGATGAGCAGCACCAACATGATGTCCGCCATCGGGATCACGTTGGGAGAGGCCATCACCGGCGGTGCTTTTGGTTTGTATCCCATGGCTACTTCTTTCCGCCTCGCCGCGTGATGAAGTAGTTGATCAGTTCCATCGAGGAATTGTCCATCTCGACGTCGAAGGCTTCCACGCGATTCGTGAAGTAGTTAAAGGTCCATACGGCAGGCACGGCAACCAGCAAGCCGAGAGCCGTGGTGACCAAGGCTTCCGCGATACCGCCTGCCACTGCCGAAAGACCGGTAACCTTCGAGCTGGAAATCCCCTTGAACGCGTTGATAATGCCCATGACCGTGCCGAAGAGGCCGACGAAAGGCGCCGTGGAGCCGATTGTAGCGAGGCCGGAAAGCCCGCGCTTCATTTCGGCATGAACGATGGCGACGGAGCGTTCCAAGCCGCGCTTGGCCGCTTCGATCACTTCCTCGTCATTCACTTGAGCCGAAGCTGCCTGGAATTCGGAGAGGCCCGTCGCCACGACCTTGGCGATGTGGCTCTTCTTGTTGCGCTCGGCGATGGAGATTGCTTCGTCGAGCTTATTGTCTTTCAGCGCGCCGGCCACCTGCTGAACGAAAATTCGGGATTGCTTTCGCGCTGCGCTGTACATCAGCGCCCGGTCGATCATGATGCCCACCGACCACGCGGACATGATGAATAGAATGAAGACCACCGTCTTCGCCGGGTAACCCATGTTGTGCCACATCGTAATCAGGTCCCAGCCGACTTCGGGAGCCTGGTCTTGAAACATCGCCACCAATAACAGTAGTACGTTCGCGAGCATCACGTTCGATTCCTCCTCCGTCCCATGCCATCGATCGCGGCAGTTATTCTGCCGGTCGCCAATCCCTGCCTTCCAGATGACTCAACTGCCGATTCATCCCGCATCACTTCGTCCGCGCGGGCGCGGCCCTACCCTAACCGCCAAGCGAGAAGACCACTTGAATGGTGGTATCCACCTCCACGGGCTGACCGTTCAGCTGCGTGGGTTGGTAACGCCACTCGTGCACCGCGTCCATCGCAGCCCGCATCAGCAACGCTGGACCGGAAATGTACTGAAGCTCTTGAATTGTGCCGTCCTTGGCAATAATCGCGTGCAGCATCACTGTGCCAGACACGTGGGCGGTCTTGGCGATTGCCGGATAGATCGGCAGCACCTGATGGATCAGTTTCGCCGCCGCCACGTTGCCTCCAACGCGGATGCGCTGAGGCGTGGGCTTCGGTGGAGGTGGCGGCCCCCCGCCGATAATCCCCCCCAAAACGCCGCCCGTACCTCCAGGAACTCCCACCCCGCCCGCCACTCCGGCGTTCACGTCGGGCGCCTCATCCTTGATCATTTCTACTTTCTTGGGGATCACTGTAGGCGCAACCATCTTCTGGGGAGTGATGATCTTCGGCCTTACGATCGTCTTCACGGGTGCTGCCGGGGGAGGCGGGGGCGGGGGCGGGGCGGGAGCCACCAGAAATGTGTTCAGCATTCCCTTGGGCAGCGCTTCCGTGTAAATCAACGGAATCAATATCATGACGCCTACAATCACGCCCTGGACTATCGCGGACATTGCCACGGTCCACGGTTTGTTCGTTTTGGTGCCGTGTGCACTGGAAACAACAAGTTGATCGAACATGTTTTACCTCCTTGCGACCGCCGGCACGCGCTTTTCGGCTGCGGATCCGACGCGCACGGCCACTCCCTTCCCACCGTGATACTTATTCCAAACTACAACAATTGGCGCCGCGATGCCAAAACTGGAATACGTTCCTACCACAACTCCCACTACCATGGCAAAAGAGAAAGCGCGCAGCACCTCGCCGCCCAACAGATACAGAACCAACACAGTAAGAAACGTCAAACCCGAAGTCAGTATCGTGCGCGACAGCGTCTGATTGATCGATTTATTCACGATCTCGACAAACGATTCTCGCCTCATAATCCGCAAATTTTCGCGGACACGATCAAAGATCACGATCGTATCGTTCATCGAATAGCCGACCAGCGTGAGCAACGCGGCGATCACTGTAAGAGAAATCTCATAGTGAAAGAGTGAAAAGAAGCCCAGCGTGATCAGAACGTCGTGAAACACTGCGATCACGGCCGCAGCACCATATACCCACTCAAATCGGAACGCAATATATATGAGCATGCCGCCCAGCGCGTAGAGAGTGGCGAGAAATGCCTGCCTGCGCAATTGCGATCCAACCTTTGGCCCCACGATCTCGGCGTCACGAATGGCGAAATCACTCAAGGAGAAATTATTCTCCAAGGCGCCGATCACTGAAGCTGTGGCGCCTTCCACGTTTTTTAACTCGTCAAAGTTTGTGATGATGCCGCTATGGTCCGTGTCGCGCGCGGCGGTTAGCCGGTTCGCCAGTTGGGTGTAGCGATCTGCCGCGGCGGGTCCCAATGAGAGGGGATCCTTCTGCGTAAGAAATGCTGCGAGTTCGGACGGGGTCTCCGAATTGAAATCTGGCTTCCCGGATTTGTTCGTCCCAAAAGTCGCGTGCAAAACATCGAGAATCTTTTGCTTCCCGGCGTCCAAACTTTCGTCGCTCTGGTTCTGCTGCTTCTGCTCGAGGCCGATCACCACGTCATTCTGCGAACCCACCGCGCGCGAATCGCTGATACCCTGGATGGTGCTGTTCGCCAGCCCCGCTTGCTGAAGTCCCTTGCGAATTTGATCGATTGGCGGCTTTCCGGCAAAACGAACGTAGACCAGCGTGCCGCCGCGGAAGTCAATCCCATAGAGGGTTCCGTGATCGGCGACAACCCGCTTATAGATCGAGATCCATCCAACGGCGAGAAGAATGAGGGACAAAGTGACAAAATACTTCGCCTTTCCCATCCAGTTGATGTTCACGCCGTGGAAAAATTCCATGCCGAGTCCTATCCGCCTATCTTTGACACCACCAAGTTCTCATTTGTGCCCACCGCAGACATCTCGAACACGCGGGTAGTACCAGAACCATCTAAATGCTCAGCTGAGCCTGACGGTCCATCCGCGAGAGGTGGTAGTCAAAAATCACTCGCGACACGTAAATAGAAGTAAACAGGTTGGCTATCAAGCCGATTGTCAATGTCACTGCGAACCCTTTCACAGGTCCAGTACCGAAGAGAAATAGAAATGCCGCAGACACCAGAGTCGTAATGTGCGTGTCGATGATGGTCCGAAAAGCGCGATCGAATCCGACATCGACGGCTGGCGCGGGCAATTTGCCGTTGCGCAGTTCCTCTCGAATGCGCTCAAAGACAAGCACGTTCGAGTCCACGCCCATGCCGATCGTCAGCACCACGCCCGCTATGCCGGGAAGGGTAAGCACCGCTCCCGCGAACGCCATGAAGGCCACCAGGATCAGCAGGTTCAGCAGCAGGGCCACAACCGCATTGACGCCGCTCAGGCGGTAATAAATCACCAGAAAAATCATGACGACAATCAAGCTCCCAACCGATGCCCGAACGCCTTCGCGAATCGAATCAGCGCCAAGCGACGGACCCACCGTACGCTCCTCCAAGTATTTGATCGAAGCTGGTAACGCCCCGGCCCTCAGAACAAGTGCCAAGTCCTTCGCCTGATCCTCGGAAAAATTCCCGGTGATCTGCCCGTTGTCTTCGATACGGCC
>DATDMO010000028.1:0-9389 GCA_036518755.1 Candidatus Acidiferrales bacterium
GTGAGCTTGGCCTCATCGCCGCGCTCGTAGGCTTCGTTGGCTTCGGCCATCAATTGCTGACGTTTGGCGCGATCATCGCGATTGGACGTAAGGTCGGGATGCACGCGCTTGGCAACTTCGCGGTAGAGCCGTTTCATTTCCGGCGAGGACTCGAACGCGCGTGGTTCCCTGGCGGATTTTTCGCCCGCAACGGACTTCGTTTCATCGGCGCGCGCGCGAGCCTCGCGAGCCGCCTTCTGGGCGCGCTCGCTGCTGGGTTGTTCCCGCGCCAGACGCTCGGCGATCTGGGCTTTTAGTTCGTCAAGTTCCGCGTAGCGTGAACCTACGAAGTGCAGGTATTGCCGTTCGAAGGCGCCGAGTTCCGCGCGCAGATTGGCGGAGCGCAGCTCTCGCTCGGCAAGTTCGGCTTCGAGCGAGGCTTGCTCTTCGCGTTTGCGCGCGAGTTCCTGCTCTTCGGGCTTAACCGGCGGTTGAGCGAAGGCCTGCGCGCGAGGACGCATGTCCGCCGCTTTGGTATCCATTGTGTTCGCCTCTGAGAGCTTTGCACATGAGGGCGAGCGGCCGATTACATCCCAAGCGGCAGCACGCCCTGATCACTTAAATTGTACGATGCGGACCGAAAGGCCCGACGCGCTTGGAAAGCTCAGTTTCCAAGATGGAAAACGGACGGCCGATTTGCCTCTCCCGCGAAGAAGCCTTACGCTGCGTAAGGGGCCAGTTTGCGATACCCCGAACTCGCCCCCGTAACTTGCTCCTCCCCGACTCTGCCTCGTTATATACTCCCCGGATGAAGCGAGCCATCCGAAGTCGCCGCAAAGTATACGGGCAACTGCTGGAGCATGCCCGCCGCCAGCCGCATCAGGAATGCTGCGGAATTCTGGCGGGGCGGGACGGAGCAATCACGCAGGCGTTCCCTGCGAAGAACGTCGCGGCTGATCCGATCAGGAATTACGAGATTGCGCCCAAGGAGATCGTGCGTCTGCTAGGGGAATTTCGCGGGCGGCGGCTCGAATTCCTCGGCATCTACCACTCGCATCCGCATTGGCGGGACACAAACGAGCCTTCGCCGAAAGACATCGCGCTGGCCTACTATTCTGAAGCGCTCTATTTCATCGTCACGCCCCGGCCGTACGCGGCTACGCCCATCCGGGCATTTTTCATCCGGGATGGGCGTGCGATGGAACTTGAAATTCAGGTCCTACCCTGACGTAAACGCGTCGCGGTTTAAGGTCCCCAATCTCCACTCCACTTGTCCACTGTCCGATTACCCCGTATCCCTGGAGCCATGGTTCATTAGGCCGCGCCCGCCCGATGAACTCTTTACGCGCGCCATCGCTGAAGGTGGAGATGGAAAATGGATGCTAGCCAATTTGTCTCTCTCCCGAAGATGTTTCGCGCCGACCGGCGTTCCAGAAAAGTGGCTGGTATTCTAAAATCAGAGCCGTTCAGCCGTCACTCAGCGCAGGAGGAATCGCATGCAGGAAACCGTGGAGCAGTATCGCAACCGGATGTTCGGCCATGTGGGAGGGCAAGATCCGCTGAAGTTGCAAGCCGCGGCTCCGGCGAAGCTTGCAAAGTTGCTGAAAGGCGTGGGCCCCGCAAAGGCTCGCAAGCGACCTGCGCCGGGAAAATGGTCGATTGCGGAGATCGTGGCGCACATTGCGGATGCGGAACTTGTGGGAGGCTATCGAATCCGCGCGATTCTTGGCCAGCCCGGAACTCCGATCATCGGCTTCGACCAGGACGCATGGGTGACCGCGCTGCATTACGATAAGCGCGACCTGCGGAAGTCATTCGAGCTGTATCGCGGCTTGCGCGAGGCGAATCTCGCGCTGCTGAAAACGCTCACTCCGGAACAGTGGAAACACTACGGCATGCACAACGAGCGCGGCGAGGAGAGCGTGGAGACGGTGGTTCGAATGTTCGCCGGACACGACATCAACCACATTCAGCAGATCGAACGCATTTTGGCGAAGAAGGGCAAGTAGCAGGTCGCTGCACCCTTCACAAACATCGCGAACAGCGCGGCATTCGCGCCTCTCTTCGAAGTGACATGGAGCCGAACGTTACATCCAAGAGAGATTCCTCGACTGCGTTTCGCGCGCGCATACACCGCGCGAAAGGCAAAACGCGCGAAACTCCGCTCGGAATGACGACCTAATTAAGGCGTCGCGCCCGTTTGCACGAGGCGGATGGCAAGTTCTTGCCAAGCACGTTTGCCGGGCATGGCATGCCATGCCCCTACGACGGCAAAGGCGCCGAGAGCAGCACAAACGCCAATCGGGAGATTGGCGCTCCCAGGTTAGTGCGTGGAGCACGCCCGGGGCAAGCGCCGGGCGGCAAACAGCGGGAGCAAGCTCCGCACTCCAGACGTCAGATCCCGGTCGGCCAAAACGCGAACAAAAGGCCCTGACAGGCGAGTCCGGCATCTGAAAACTGGCAATTCTAGTTCGTCAGCCCGTCAACCCCTAGGATCGACGGGCTGACGAACTGCCCGACTCCAGCGGTTTGGACAACGCTTAGTTCCAAATTGGAACGGGCACCCCGGCGGCTAATTGAAACGCGGGGCTAGGTGGCGGGGCGCATGTCGCTGGAGGTGCCGCCGGCGGCGGGGACGTAACAGTCCAGCGTGTAGTCCATTACCATGCGGTCCGCATTGAAGCGCCAGCCAAGCGTGCGGATGGTCCGCTTCATGCGCTTGATCCAACCTCGGGGAAGGCCGTCACGATCGAGCTGGTAGTAGAGCGGGATCACTTCGTTGCAGAGCGTGCGATAAAGGTCTTCGCCGTCGCGCGTATCTTGAACGTCCATGTTTGAATGCGTCCTGCCGGTACCGATGGCAAAACCGTTCAGGCCGTCGTAGGCTTCGGCCCACCAGCCATCCAGCACGGAAAGATTGAGGCCTCCATTGAGAACGACTTTTTGGCCGCTGGTCCCCGAGGCTTCCAGCGGGCGGCGGGGATTGTTGAGCCACACGTCCACACCACGGACGAAATGGCGTCCGACGTTGATATCGTAATCCTCAATGAAAACGAATTTGCCGGCGAAGCGCGGATCGCGCATCAGTTCGGCAATCTGCTGCAGCACGCGCTTGCCGGGGTCATCGCGAGGATGCGCTTTGCCCGCAAACACGAACTGCACGGGACGCGCCGGATCGTTGACGATCGAAGCAAGCCTCTCGATATCGGCTAAAATCAAATTTGCTCTTTTGTAGGTGGCGAAACGCCGCGCGAAGCCGATGGTGAGCGCATCCTGACTCAGCACGCTCCCCAAAGCCTTAAGCGTTTCCGGAGATTCACCGCGGCGCTCGGCTTGGTTTACGGCACGGCGGCGAACAAACTCGAGGAGCTGTCCTTTCAAATTGAGGTGCGTCTCCCAAAGTTCGCCATCGTCCACATTCTCGATGCCCTGCCAGAGACGGGCCTCGCTGCTGTGTTCGTGCCAGCCAGTTCCCAAATGACGGACGTAAAGGCGAAACATCTGCGGCGCCAGCCAGGTGGGAACGTGGACGCCATTGGTGATGTGTCCAATGGGAACGGCATCTTCGGATTTACCGGGGTAGAGTCCGGTCCACATCGCGCGCGACACTTCGCCGTGCAGAGCGGAAACGGCGTTGGCGCGGCGGGAAAACTTCAGGCCCAACACCGTCATGCAGAAATCCTCGGTGTTGTCTTCGGGCTTTTCGCGGCCTAGCGCCAGGAGTTGGTCGTGAGAGAGGCCGAGAGCTTCGCGAAGAGGCCCGAGGTGTTCTTCGATCAGATTCGCGTCAAACCGATCATGGCCGGCGGGAACAGGCGTGTGCGTGGTGAAAACAACCATTCGGGAAACA
The DNA here is from genome assembly GCA_036518755.1 of Candidatus Acidiferrales bacterium. GTDB lineage: Bacteria > Acidobacteriota > Terriglobia > Acidiferrales > UBA7541 > Palsa-295. The sequence goes on from DATDMO010000028.1 coordinate 3,830, forward strand.
CGCGACATAGCCCGATCGAACGTCAAGCCCTCTTCCTGCATGGTATCGCGAACCGCTTCGAGGACGGCAAAACCGCTGTGTCCTTCGTTGAGATGCAAAACGCCAGGCGTGACCCCCATGGCTCTCAATGCGCGGAAGCCTCCAATGCCGAGCAGGAGTTCCTGACGAATCCGAATGCGTCCATCGCCGCCGTACAGGCGCGAGGTAAGCTCCCGGTCCTCAGGCGCATTTCCTTCCACATTGGAATCCAGCAGCAGCAGATCGCAACGCCCCACGGTCATGCGCCAGACCTTCGCGCGAATTGATCCGCTGCGAATGTCAATGTGCACCGTTACAGGTTCCCCATTCGCGCCGATCGCGAGCTCCATCGGGAGATGATTGACGTCGGTGGGCAGGTAATCCTCTTGCTGCCAGCCGCTCGAATCCAGCCACTGCCTGAAATACCCTTGCCCGTAAAAGAGGCCCACGCCGATGAGTGGGATTCCGAGGTCGGAAGCGCTCTTGATATGGTCCCCCGCGAGGACACCCAAGCCGCCCGAATATTCCGGAACCGATTCGTGAATTCCAAATTCCGCTGAAAAATATCCCACCGGACGAGGGCGCAGCACCGCGGAGTGCATCGCGCCCCAGGTGCGATCCGCTTCAAGGTATTCCCTCTGCCGGCGATAGGCATAATTGATTCGGCTGTGCAGCACGAGCTCGGCGGCGCGGCGTTCGATTTCCTGGGCCGGCAATTCCTTCAGCAGCGCTACCGGATTGTGATTGAGCTGCCGCCAGCGAACTGGATCGAGATCGCGGAACAGGCTGGTGGAATCGTGATCCCAACTCCACCAAAGATTGCGCGCCAACGCCCACAGCCGCTCCTGTGCAGGAGCGATGAAATTATCGAGAGCGCGGGCTTGAGTGACCACCGGAGCAACCTGCGCGGCGGCATCCAGAAGCATGCGAATGTCATCGTCGCTAAAAACGCGCGGCTCGATGGTTTGAACGATTAGAGCACCTTGCAGCACTCCTCGATCGATCAGCGGAACTCCGAGGAACGACTGGTAGGCATCCTCACCAGCCTCCTTGAAGTACTTGAAGCGCGGGTGCGCCTGGGCATGTTCCACGGCGACAGGTCGCACCTGCTCGGCAACCAGCCCAGTAAGCCCTTCATTCAGGCTAAGGCGCAAAGCTCCGATGGATTGAGGGCGGAGTCCCACCGTCGCTGCCAGCACCAGATTGGCGCGGTCCGGCTCGAGCAGATATACGGAACACACCTCGGTCTGGAACCTGCGGGCAATCAACTTCACCACATTCATCAGGGTTTCAGCTGGTTTGCCGCCCTCGCGCGCCAGGTTGCCGATCTCCTCGAAAGTAAGGACGTACCCTGCGTCGCGGTTCTGGCCGTTCCCGGTCACGTTCTGGGTCCCCTCGCTGGTAGCCTTCATCGGAGCGCCTGGTAGCGCCATCTGACGCACCTCATTTATCTCATGGGTTGCGGGCCGATGCTCGGCTTGCATCGCGCCCGGGTCACACACATGCAACCCCGGCCGCAACTGGCGGCACGGCGTATCGAAACTTTAGTTCAGCCCGCACGGCGAGTCCAATCGAAATTGTCTATTGAGGGAAATGTGGCAGTATTGACCGAAGACGCGCCCAATCTACACAGGCCGCAAGGCGTGCGGACGCGCGCCGAGTGGTGTAAGCTCGTCAAAGACATCTTCTTGGTGAGAAAAAGAATCATGACCGACAAAGTGCGAAAGAGCGATGCGGAGTGGCGATCGAAGTTAACGGACGAGCAGTTCCACGTGACGCGCAAAAAAGGAACGGAGCCTCCCTTCTCCGGCGAATACGAGGATACGGAAACGGAAGGCACCTACGTGTGCGTCTGCTGCGGCCAACCGCTTTTCGCTTCCGACGCCAAGTATCATTCCGGTTCGGGCTGGCCGAGCTACTACCAACCGATTGCCGCCGACAATGTGGAAATGGAACGCGATACCAGCCACGGCATGAGCCGCACTGAGGTGATGTGCAGCCGCTGCGACGCCCATCTGGGACACGTCTTTGACGACGGTCCTGCGCCCACCGGCCTTCGCTTTTGCATCAACTCCGCGGCGCTGAAGCTGCTCGAGAAAGATTCCGACGCGAAGAAATAGTCCGCACGCCACGCCCGCAGAGGAAACAAGCCATCAGTGGTCGAGGAAAATCAATTGGGGGTGCTGGTCCGTCGGATCGTTCGAAATCACGCGGATTTTTGACGGCGACACAACGTAGACGATCGCCGACGCCGGCAAGCCGTTGGGAACCGGTCCCGCCGGTGTCAGCGTGCCGCGACCGCTTGGCTGCACGCTCAAAGTTGCTGATAACGCCTGCGCGAGATTCGGCGTGCCGGTGGCGGGCGGGTCGATCTCGTCCACGGTGCCGGAGATATTCCCCGCGCCGTCCGCCGTCACTTCGCCCACAATACTCTTCACATTTGTCTCGGCGGCAAAAGGCGCGCTCAGCGTGTAACCATCCAGCACCGACGAATCCGCGAAAGTCGGCCCGCCAGATTGCTGCTCCAGCAAACCAGTAGTAACGGCCGCATCGCTGCCCAGAATGAAGCCTTGCCCCGGTCCCGTGAGATAAGCTACCGCGACGCGCGTGTCTCCCGCGGTAGAGCCCAGGCCGCTGAAGCTGACGCGCCCTTTTGGGCTCACCGTACAAGTGCCCGAAAAAGATGGCGACGCAATCGTCCCGCCGTTGTTTTCGTCGTAAGCGAGCATCACAGCCGTGCTGCCGTTGCATACCGTCGCAGTAAGCAAGCCCGCGAACACATCGGCATTCCCGCCGCTCACTCCGCTTCCGCTCGCCACGCTCACTCCCTGCAAGATCGACGAGCTAAACGCCGTGGTCGGCTGCTGGAGGATCATCTCCCCCGCCAAGCGGAACTCCGTGGGCGTGCCGTTCCCTTTTGGCGTGCTATCGACTTCCACGAGGTACAAATCCGACGGAGAAACAAAATAGTACACAAAATTCAGCGTAGCCTGCCCGCTCGGTAGCGGAATCGTAAGCGAAGCCGCGCCTCGATTGCCCGCGATGAATGAAAACGTGCCCGAAACCGAGCCGGAGCTGAACGTGCCGGCATCGTTAAAATCGCTCGCACCCGAAGAAAAAGTGGCGTTGCCATCGGCATTAACCACGCCCCCAAGCGCCGCCGCCTTTTGCGACAAATCCTGGCCCGCGAATTCGAACGCATAATTGCCGCTCAAGTTCGCAGCGGAGAAGCTCGCGCCGACGATTGGCTTCATCACGCCTTCGCCGTGTGTTTGCAGCGTGTCTGGATTGGAAGCCGCGGGCTTGTCTTCGAAGAACTTCACGTTCCCATTCGAATCGAGCACCAGCCGGTAATCCGTGGTGAGAGTGTTTTGCCCCAGCGTTGCGATCAATTCCATCGTTCCATGGCCATCGCCATTGGAATCGATGGAATATGTGCCAGTAAGCGAGGCGCCGGTGACAACTTTGGAAACTCGGGTGATGTCTTCACTGCCTGAGGTAACGTTTCCGTTGCCGTCGACCGTCAGAAAACCGGCAATCGCAACTGAGCCATCCTTATCGAATCCGGTGAAAAGAAATGAATAGCCGTTGAATAGAAGTTTGTTGTTGTTCGCGCCCGCCGTAATGGTGATGGTGAACTGCTTCGTAGCGGTCATCGGATTCGGATTGCCCGTGATCGGATCCACTTCGGAGTCCGCCACTTGAACGGTGAACGTGGAACTGCCCGCCAGAATCGGGGTTCCAGTGATGGTTCCCGAGCTATTGATATTCAAGCCAGCGGGAAGCTGTCCATTTGTTAGGGACCATGCATACGGCAGCACTCCTCCGGTCGCCTGAAGTGTCCCGTTGTATCCGGTGGCCGTGACTCCAGCGGCTAGGCTCGACGTCGTAATCGAAAGCGGAGCCGGCGTTGCGATCGTGATGCTGAGAGCCTGCGTGGCCGTTTGGCTCGTCGGGAGCGCCGAATCCTTAACCTGCACGGTGAACGAAAACGTCCCCGCAGTGGTTGGAATTCCGGTGATCTTGCCGCTGGCTGGGTTCAAGACGAGCCCGGGCGGAAGAGCTCCCGAAATCACGCTCCAGGCCAGCGGAGCTGCGCCGCCCTGGGTTGCTACCGCGCTGGAGTAAGTCGCATTGACTGTGCCGGGCGGCAGCGACGTAGTGCTGATCGAGAGCGCCGGCGGAGGAGAAATCGTAATGGTGAATTGCTGGCTCACAGGAGCCGCCCCGCCGCTATCGGTCAGCGTCACGGTAAAAGTGGTCGGCCCAGAACCACTCGGTCTGCCTGAAATAGCGGCGGTGGTGCCCGTCGTTGATGTCACCAGTTGCAGGCCCGCCGGAAGCGCGGGCATGTTAAACCTGTAGGGCGCCACGCCGCCGCTGAATGAGATTGTTGTCCTGTACCCGACTCCGTTTGCACCGTTCGGAAGCACGCACGGCAGGACTCCAGTTGGATTGCATTCCGTGGTCAGGAAAGTGGGCGCCGGCTCGACGCTGATCGTCACTGTCGCGGTCACGGATGTCTGCGTAACCGAGGTCGCAGTCAAAGTTACGCTCAGAGCCGTGGTGCTTGGAAGTCCCGTGGGCGCGGTGTACGTCACTCCCTGAGGCGTGGAGTTCGAGAGCGTTCCGCAGCCGGTGTCAGAGCAGTTCGATCCCGTGACCTTCCACGTTACACCTGCATTTTTCGTATCCCCGGCAACCAAGGCGGTGTATGTCAGTGCTTGGGTTGAACCCACGTCCACCGAGTTGCCCGTGGCGGGCGGTACAATCTCAATGGTGATGGTTGTCGAGCTATGTTTGCCCCCGCAGCCCCAAAACATGAAGACGCCCGCGCATGCCAGAAAATAAAGCGCGACACGGACTCTCTTCATGCGGCTACCAGAATTCCTGTCATCAGGTCTGCTCCCCTTGCGCGGAGTTACCCAGCCGAGGCATACGGCCGCCAATTCCTTCATCGCCTGCGGAATTACCTTCAGACGCGCCTCACCCGAACCGGAAGCTTCCCATGCGCTCCCTGGCGCAATCGCGGAACAAGTTGAATAGCAAAATGGCCCGGTAGTGTCAACGCACATCTCCGGCCAGCCCGGTGTTGGCGAATGCCTGCAGAATCACCCCAAAATAACGGGATTGCGTCAGCCATGTGGATGCACTCCACGCCGCCCTCGTTGCCTTGCCGCTTTTCTTTTCACAAGGAAATATGATTAACAATTTTGGGCTGGCGGGCACGTCCGAGTACCCCGGCATCCACCCGCAATCGGGCGAAGAACGCCCGCAAGAGCCTCGGCTTTCTGGGTTCTCTCGTCCCAAGTAATGGGAAAAGGGCGATCTTGATTTCTGGACAACCCTTACTTGCCGATTGCAGAATTCATTTGGCACAATCTTTCGCAGCGCCGTGCTAAACGCCGTCGCCAAAGTTTCGCTGAGGAGAACGATCGCCGGTGGGCGTGTGGGGAACGGGTCTCTATTCAGGCGACTTTGCACTAGATCTCCGCGGATCGATCAAAGCCGTATTGCGTCTGCCGCTTGAGAGCGACAGGCT
>DATDMO010000029.1:0-15048 GCA_036518755.1 Candidatus Acidiferrales bacterium
ATCGGCATCTTCCCAGCGCGGCGGTGGGTCCGCAATCGCCCGAAGAAGTGCAGGCCATCATTCGCATCGCCAACGAGCACAAGGTGCCGCTCTGGCCGATTTCGCGCGGGAAAAATCTGGGATATGGGGCCGCCGCGCCGCGCATGTCCGGCACCGTGGTGCTGGATTTGGGGCGGATGAAGCGAATTCTGGAAGTAAACGAACGCTTCGGCTACTGCTTGATCGAGCCGGGCGTCGGCTTCTTCGATCTGTTCAATTATTTGCAGGCAAATAAGATTCCGCTCTGGATGTCGGTGCCAGCCAACGCTTGGGGCAGCGTGGTGGGCAACGCGCTGGAGCGCGGTTACGGCTACACCCCGTATGGCGATAACACGAGCCACATATGCGGCATGGAAGTTGTGCTCGCGAACGGAGAAATGGTTCGCACCGGCACGGGTGCGATGGCCAACAGTCCTTGTTGGCAGCTATTCAAATATGGGTACGGGCCGGCGTGGGACCAATTGTTCGTGCAGTCGAATTTCGGCGTGGTGACGAAAATGGGGCTGTGGCTCATGCCCGAACCCGAAGCCACGCTAGGGCTGGCCATGCAGCTTCAAGAGCCGGATGACGTGGGATGGGCGGTGGACGAACTCGCTCCACTACGATTGAACGGCGTGCTGCTGCAAAGTCCAAGCATCGGCAACTCGCTGCGAATCGCCGCGTCGCAGTCGCAGCGCAGCCAATGGTACGACGGCGATGGGGCCATGCCGGACGACGTGCTTCGGCAAGTGCTGCAGAAATTCGGCCTGGGCTGGTGGAACATCGACCTGTGGCTCTACGGATACGACGATGTGAACGAAGCGCATGCGCGCACCATCAAGAACGCATTCGCCAAGCATACGAAGCAGGAGTTCAAAGTGACGAAGTGGCATCGCGGCGAGCCGATCGAAAAGTCCGGCGCCGGCGTGCCCAGCACCAACGCGCTGCAAATGGTGAATTGGCGCGGCGGCCGTGGCGGGCACCTCGGATTCTCGCCGGTGATGCCGCCGACGAGCGAACACGTGCTGAAGCAATTCCACAGCACCAAGAAGCGGTACGAAGAAATTGGCGTGGATTACTACGGGTCGTTCACGTTGATGGAGCGCTACACGACGAATGTCAACTTGATGGTCTACGACCAGAATGACACGGCGATGACCTCCAAGGTGCGCGCCCTTTTCAAGGTTCTGGTGGCGGACGCGGCCAAGGAAGGCTACTCGGAATATAGGACGCACCTTTCCTACATGGACGACGTGGCGCTGACGTTCGATTACAATAATCACGCCCTGCTGCGGTTGAACGAAACGGTGAAAGACGCGCTCGATCCAAACGGCATTCTCGCGCCGGGCAAGCAGGGAATCTGGCCGAAACCATATAGAGGCGATAAGACATAATATGGAAATATTTCCGGAAACGGGATGTCTTGCAAGACTGGCGATCGTCATCGCGCTGGGTGCGTCGCTGGCAGCGTTTTGTGGGACACACATCATGGCGCAAGAGAAGGCCGCCGATGCTTCAGCGAGCAAGATGGCGGAGGGGAACGCGCTATTTCAAGCGCGTTGCGGGTATTGCCATCTTGCCGGCGGGACGGGCACGTTAATGCTGGGGAGGCGGCTCGGTAAAGACAGGGCGCTTCTTGCGGCACGCACGGATTTGACCGCCGAATACATTAAAAAGATCACCCGTGTGGGAATCAACAGCATGCCGCCGCATACGAGGATCGAAGTTCCCGATAGCGAGCTGAATTTGATTGTGGCGTATCTCACACGCCCGGAATCCGAACGCGGCGCTTCCGAACCCAAAGCTCACAATCCTCCGGGGAGCTATCCTGTCCATGAATAGGCGCGATCTTCTGAAGCGAGCAGGCGCCGCGATTATTCCTGTGGCAATTTTGGGATCGCGGCTGCCGGCGATCGGCGTTTCGCGGGAACCCGGAATTACGCGCGTTACGGCGATTGTATATGACGAGCGGTATAGCGATTGCGGATCGTTCGCCGGAATTCTTTCGCGGCACGGAGCGGCTCTGTTTTCAGTGAATGGCGATTGCGGGCGGCTGTGGCACGGCGCGCTGATGGAGCATTTGGTTGCGAACCGCGGAAACGTGGCCGGCCTCACGACGGATTCCGATTTCGTGGTCTCACGGGCGTGCGGAAGGGAGCATGGCCTCCGCCTCGTTTACGAGGGCGCGCACGATAGCCGCGGAGCGACTGAGGTGATGCACCGGCTACGAAGCGCCGCTGATCAGCGTGAAATCGTGGCGGCCCTGGGCGGCGATGGCGCCTCCTGGGCCGAAACCGTCGCACAATCGCTGCATCGCCTGCCGTCACATGGCAGCGCAGCAATCCTTCGCTCGCCAGTATCACTGAAGACTCCCCGGTCATCCGATCACCCCGGCTACCTGACCTCGTGGCTCCTCGAAAAGTCCGCGTAACGTCACGACTCCGATGCTAAATCATTCCCTGTATTGATCGGCGCGGTGCGCCGCGCCAGTCAAAATGAGAGGGAGGGATATATGGCGCCGAAATCCCAACGATGGGTAGCCAGGGTTAAAACCGACTCAACTCACCCGCCGCCGGGGCTGTTCACGAAAGATGCCTCGACGATTGCGTGAGTTCTCGCTTCGAAGAAAGTTTCGTCCAAAGGTCCTCAGTCCGGCATGCGGATGCTGACATATTTCATAAACCGGGGTGGGCGAGGATTGAGCGCGCCGCGCAAGAGGGAACTCGAACGAGCGAAATCGTTGTTGTCGAAGCGAAGCTGGAGAGCGCCAACGACACGCGGGCGCCGGGCGCGACCGAGGAGAAGGTCCGCGCACGCTGCAGATAAGTGACTACGCCGGGCCGGAGCCGGTCTTCATGGCCTGATACGCACAGCAGCGAGAATCGAAGTTGACATCTCCGCAGGTACCTTTTGTAATGAATTGCTCCGACCAATGTACACGCTCGTTCCATCCTGCTTGTGACAGCCGCGGCGAAGGACCCGAGGAGCCACGGGGCGTCAAAGCGCCACGCATTTCTGGTTGCATCGGGTATTTTCCTCAGCCGGATTGCGGGACTGATCCGCGAACGAGTGTTCGCGCATTATTTCGGCAACTCCGACGCGGCCGACGCCTTTAAAGCCGCGTTCCGCATCCCCAACTTCCTGCAGACGTTGTTCGGCGAAGGGGTGCTTTCCGCTTCATTTATTCCGGTGTATGCCGGTTTGCTGGCGCGGAAAGACGACGAGGAAGCCCGGCGCACCGCGGGTGCAATCGCAGGACTTTTGGCGCTTACCACGTCGATCATTGTCCTGATCGGTGTGCTCGCGACGCCCTACCTGATCGATGCGATCGCGTTCGGCTTTCACGGGGAAAAGCGCGAGCTGACCATTCGACTGGTCCGCATACTATTTCCCGGCGCCGGCCTGCTGGTTTTCTCCGCACTCTGCCTGGGAGTCCTCAATAGCCACCGGCGCTTCTTTATTTCCTACACCGCGCCCGTCTTCTGGAATATCGCCATGATCGCCACGATGTGGGGCTGGGGAGGGCGGTACGCGCAGTTTCCGCTGGCGATAATTCTGGCGTGGGGATCGGTGGTCGGTAGCGGGATACAGGTGGCCGTTCAATTGCCGGTAGTGCTGAAACTCCTGCACGGCCTACGTGTTTCGCTGGAGCACCAGAGTGAAAACGTGCGGACGGTGATCCGCAATTTCTTTCCTGTGTTCATCGGACGCGGCGTGGTGCAAATCAGCGCCTACGTGGATGGGTTGCTCGCGACCTTGCTGCCGACCGGCGCTGTGGCGGCTTTGGCTTACGCGCAAATCCTCTACACCCTTCCCGTGAGCCTCTTCGGAATGTCGGTTTCGGCCGCGGAGCTGCCCCACATGTCCGGTGCACTCGGCGACGATCGAGAGGTGGCGGAAGCACTTCGCGGGCGGCTCGATTCCGGCCTTCGCCAGATTGCATTCTTCGTGGTGCCGTCCATTGCTGCGTTCGTTTTTCTCGGCGACGTGATTGTGGCGGCCATCTATCGGACGGGGCAGTTCAGGCAGGCCGATGTCGTTTACGTTTGGGGCATTTTGGCGGGCGCGACGGTCGGACTGCTAGCGCAAACGCTCGGCCGGCTCTATTCGTCCACGTACTACGCGCTGCGCGACACTCGCACACCCTTGAGATTTGCGATTGTGCGAGTGGTCTTGACGACGGTTCTCGGCTATCTCTGCGCGATTCCACTGCCGCCTGCTATCGGAATCAGCCCCCGCTGGGGTGTAGCCGGTCTCACGATTTCCGCAGGAGTGTCTTCCTGGGTCGAGTTCACCTTATTGCGGCGTACGTTGAACCAGCGGATTGGGCGCACCGGGTTGGCGGCAGGTTATGTGACCAAGTTATGGCTGGCAGCGTTTGCGGCCTCGGCAACCGGCTGGCTGATACACCGTCACGCGGGCCATCATTCTGCGATTCTCATGGCCATTCTGGTCCTCGGGCCGTACGGGATCGCGTATTTCGGAGCGGCGTGGGCGCTGGGAGTCCGGGAAGCACTCGGATTCATCGGCCGACTGTTGATTCCACTGCGGGGATCCAAGCCCGGTTAGTGCGGTGACGCTTCCCTTGAAATGTCCGCGCTCAGAACTTGTAAACGACACCTATTGAAATCTTGGGACTCAGTTGATTCGTATGGAAGAACCTGGTTCCAACCATGTCAGCCTGGAAGCGGTAGGCGAGGCGCCGACGAGGGATACCTAAGTCCACACCACCTCCGACTTCATAGGAGAAAGCGGTTTGGCCGCCCAGGGCTGTCTGGGGCAGAAACTTCGCAAACCCCGCCAAACCGTGAGCCCATATCTCGACATTGCGTGGGCCTAACCGCCGCCGCACGCGGCCCCCTCCCATATAGCTGGAGAATCTGGAACTGTGGTGTAGAAAGCTTCCAAATTCGCCCAAAATGTCTCCGTCAGCGGCAAACCAATTTCCGGTTGGATAGTACGTAAGCGCGATGTTGACCCCGTTCATGGTCTCCGTCCGATGAGGAAAAGCATAGAAACGGAACAGCGCGTAGCCGCCGTAGAGCTGCCAGTTGTAATTTTCGAAAACGCTGTAGACGTTTGGCCGCTGGGCCGGCGGCTCGCTCGGCGATGCGTTTGAAAGACTGGATGGGAGTCGCGGCACTTCGGTGATCGCCGGCGTCGCAGTTGATGCAAGCAGCAATCGTTGGCGGGGAATGAAAGAGGAGCCGCGACCAAGGGCACCCGGCTCGGATGGCGCGAACAATATCGAGTTCGCTGAGTTATCTTGCGCGAAACTGGTGGTGAGAAAAAGAAGGATCGCCCCAAGCAAGAATGCAGCGTGTTTCATCGCCTATCTCCCCTGAGCTGCCCAGCTCGGCCGTGCAGCTTCTAATTTGGCTGAGAATGGGCCGAGGTGTCTACCCTAAATTCTAGGTAACGCTCTCTTTCTCGCTACGCGTCGATCAGGCTCGCATCGTCTCGCGGAGGCGCGACGGGCGAGAACAAAAACCACAATTTAGCGGTGCTGGGCGTATGTTAGAATGGTAAGGGAAACGACGGTGAGAATAGGGCGTTTGAAGTAGCTTTTTAACCACGAAAGCGGGAGTTTGCCGCGCATGAACAGTATCCAAAGTTGGGACGCCGAACGCGCCTTGGAACGCATCCGTGAGCTGCAGCGTCTGCCCGGGGCCCTCCTTCCGATTTTGCATGCATTACAAGAAGAGTTCGGATACATCGACAAGGCTGCCGTTCCGTTGATCGCCGACACGCTGAATATTTCCAAAGCCGAAGTCCACGGCGTCATCAGCTTTTATCATGATTTCCGCCATGAGCCTCCGGGCCGACACATGCTGAAAATGTGCCGCGCGGAATCGTGCCAGTCGATGGGCTGCGAACGCATGATTCATCACGTGGAAAATCGATTGGGAGTGAAACTGGGTGAGACCACGCGAGACGGCGGCTTCACCGTGGAGCCGGTCTATTGCTTGGGGAACTGTGCCCTGTCTCCCGCGGTAATGCTCGATGGCAAACTCTACGGGCGAGTCTCGCCTGAGGTCGCGGACTTCTTGATTGATAGCGCGCAGAGGCACGCATGAGCGTCAAAGTCTATGTCCCGTGCGACGCGGCGGCCGTTTCCGTTGGGGCGGACGCCGTCGCCAAAGCGATAGCGGAACACATTGCATCTCGTCGAGCTGATGTTTCGTTGGTTCGCAACGGTTCGCGCGGCATGTTCTGGCTGGAGCCGCTGGTCGAGGTGGAAACTCCCCGCGGCCGCGTAGCCTACGGACCGGTTTCCGCGGACACGGTGCCGGGTTTATTCGATTCTGGCTTTCTTGAAGGGAAGCCGCACAAATCGTGTCTCGGCCTCACCGAAGAAATTCCATTTTTAAAGAATCAGGAACGGCTCACCTTCGCGCGCTGCGGAATCACCGATCCGCTCTCGCTTTCCGATTACATGGCGCACGGCGGATATCGCGGCTTGGAAAAGGCCATCAAGCTCACTCCCGAAGCGATCGTGGAGGAAGTGACCACCTCCGGCCTTCGCGGACGCGGCGGCGCGGGCTTCCCCACCGGAATCAAGTGGCGGACGGTTCTCAACACCGAGGACGACCAAAAATACATCGTCTGCAACGCGGACGAAGGCGATAGCGGCACCTACGCCGATCGCATGATCATGGAAGGCGATCCCTTCGTCTTGATCGAGGGCATGACCATCGCCGGCATGGCCGTTGGGGCCACCGGCGGTTACATCTACCTCCGCTCGGAATATCCGAATGCGTTCAGAACTTTGCAGCGCGCGATTGAAATCGCGTACAGCAAAGGCTACCTCGGCGCGGACGTTGCCGGTAGCGGCAAAAGATTCGATCTCGATGTAAGGATGGGCGCCGGAGCTTACATCTGCGGCGAAGAAACATCGCTGCTTGAAAGTCTGGAAGGGAAGCGCGGACAAATTCGCTTTAAGCCGCCGCTTCCAGCCATCAAAGGCCTCTTCGGCAAGCCGACGGTGGTGAATAACGTAATTTCGCTAGCCACCGTGCCCATTATTCTGGACAAAGGTGGCGCGTACTATCGCGATTTCGGCATGGGCAAGTCGCGCGGAACGCTGACCATCCAGCTCGCGGGAAATATCAAGCATGGCGGCTTGGTGGAAAAAGCCTTCGGCCTCACGTTGCGGCAAGCGATCTACGATTATGGCGGCGGCACGGCCAGCGGACGTCCGTTGCGCGCCGTGCAAGTGGGCGGACCGCTCGGCGCCTATTTCCCCGAATCGCTGCTCGATACGCCGCTCGATTACGAAGCCTTCGCCGAACGGAAGGGCATGCTGGGCCACGGCGGCGTGGTTGTGTTCGACGATACTGTTGACCTCGCGCACCAGGCGCGCTTCGCGATGGAATTTTGCGCTGTGGAAAGTTGCGGCAAGTGCACGCCCTGCCGCGTCGGCTCCACGCGCGGTGTCGAGGTAATCGATAAGATCATCGCCAATCAGGATCGCACGCAAAATTTGGAACTGCTCGCCGATCTGTGCGAGGTGATGACCGACGGTTCGCTCTGCGCTCTCGGCGGACTCATCCCCTTTCCCGTTCAGAGCGCGATCCGCCATTTTCCGGAAGATTTTGATAAGCCGGCCCCGCCCCCGCCGGTTACGAAGCCAAGCAATACTCAGGAGTCGAGATCATGGAGCTGATTCGAGAAATCGATTACGGAACGCCGAAGCGCGTCTCCGAAACCAACGTCACGCTGGAAATCGACGGCAAGTCCGTCGCCGTGCCCGCCGGCACTTCGCTGATTCGCGCCGCGGCCGAGGCCGGCATCCAGATCCCCAAGCTTTGCGCCAGCGACAACCTGGAGCCGTTTGGTTCCTGCCGCCTCTGCCTGGTTGAGATCGATGGACGCCCCGGCACGCCCGCGTCCTGCACGACTCCCGTGCAAGAGGGGATGAAAGTTCACACGCAATCGCCCCGCCTCGCCAAACTGCGCCGCGGTGTGATGGAACTCTATGCCTCCGATCATCCGATGGATTGGCTGAACGGCGGGAAAACCGTCAGTTCCGAATTTCAGGATATGGTTGAAGCGGTCGGCTTGCGCGAGGTTCGCTACGGCCGCTCGGGCAAGAATCACCAGAACGCCGAAAAGGACGACTCCAACCCGTACTTCACCTTCGATCCCGCCAAGTGCATCGTGTGCTCGCGCTGCGTGCGCGCTTGCGATGAAGTTCAGGGCACTTTCGCGCTCACCATCGACGGGCGCGGCTTCGCATCCATGGTCTCGGCGGGCGATAAGCCTTTCATCGAATCGGAATGCGTCTCATGCGGCGCCTGCGTGCAGGCCTGTCCCACGAACAGCCTGCTGGAAAAGAGTGTGTTGCAAAAGGGCGAAGCCGACCGCAGTGTCGTTACCACGTGCGCTTATTGCGGGGTGGGCTGCTCGTTCAAGGCCGAGCTGAAAGGCAACGAAGTGGTCCGCATGATGCCCTACAAGGAGGGCAAGGCGAATCACGGCCACTCTTGCGTGAAAGGCCGTTTCGCCTGGGGCTATGCGACCCACAAAGATCGCATTCTCAAGCCCATGGTCCGCGCCAAATTTACCGACCCGTGGCGCGAAGTGACCTGGGACGAAGCGATCAACCGCGCAGCCAGCGAATTCAAGCGCATCCAGGCCAAGTATGGACGCGATTCAATCGGCGGCATCACGTCTTCTCGCTGCACGGACGAAGAAACCTACCTCGTTCAAAAGATGGTCCGCGCTGCCTTCGGCAACAACAACACGGATACGTGCGCTCGCGTCTGCCACTCGCCGACGGGCTATGGCATGAAGACGACTCTTGGAACCTCCGCAGGCACGCAGAACTTCGATTCCGTGGAACACGCCGACGTGATCATGATCATTGGCGCAAACCCCACGGACGCGCATCCGGTGTTCGCGTCGCAAATGAAGCGCCGGTTGCGCCAGGGCGCCAAGCTCATCATTATCGATCCGCGGCGCATTGACCTGGTCAAGTCACCGCACGTCAAGGCCGATTATCATCTGCCGCTGCTGCCGGGCACCAACGTCGCCATGATTAACGCGTTGGCGCACGTGGTGGTCACCGAAGGCCTCGTGGATGAGCCGTACGTGAAAGAGCGCTGCGAGTTGGCGGCTTTTGAGCAGTGGCGAAAGTTTGTTGCAGAGAAGCGCAATTCCCCCGAAGCCATGGAGCCTGCCACCGGAGTGCCTGCCGCGGACGTTCGAGCCGCCGCACGCCTCTACGCCACCGGCGGCAACGGAGCGATCTATTACGGCCTCGGCGTCACCGAGCACAGCCAGGGCTCCACCATGGTAATGGGCATGGTCAACCTCGCGATGGCGACAGGTAATCTCGGTAAGGAAGGCGTGGGTATCAATCCATTGCGCGGTCAAAACAACGTGCAGGGCTCCTGCGACATGGGTTCGTTCCCGCACGAGTACCCAGGATACCGGCACGTTTCCGAGGACGCCGTGCGCCAGTCGTTCGAGGCCGATTGGAAAGTTCCTCTCCAGTCCGAACCTGGCCTGCGCATTCCCAACATGATCGATGCGGCCTTGGACGGCACCTTCAAGGGCCTCTACATTCAGGGCGAAGACATCGTTCAATCCGACCCGAATACCCAACACATCTCGGCCGGTCTGGCGGCGATGGAGTGCGTGGTCGTCCAGGATCTGTTCCTGAATGAGACCGCCAGCTACGCCCATGTATTTCTGCCGGGGTCGACATTCCTCGAAAAAGACGGCACGTTCATTAACGCGGAACGCCGCATCGGCATGGTGCGAAAGGCGATTCCTCCCATGGCCGGGAAGGCTGATTGGGAAGTCACCGTCGCGCTCTCCAATGCGCTCGGCTACCCCATGCACTACAATCATCCGTCCGAAATCATGGATGAAATTGCCCGGCTCACTCCCACCTTTGCCGGCGTCACGTACGAAAAGCTCAATCGGTTGGGTAGCGTGCAGTGGCCCTGCAATGACAAGGCGCCCGAGGGCACTCCCGTGATGCACATCGGCGGCTTCGTCCGTGGGAAGGGCCGCTTCATGGTCACCGAGTTCATTCCCACCGACGAGCGCGTCAACGCCCGCTTCCCGCTGATTCTCACCACCGGACGCATCCTTTCGCAGTACAACGTGGGCGCGCAAACGCGGCGCACGGATAACAACGTCTGGCACGATATGGACGTGCTCGAGATTCATCCATCCGACGCGGAAGACCGCGGCATCAAGGAAGGCGATCTTGTTTCCTTGGCCAGCCGTTCGGGCGAGATCACTTTGCCCGCGCGCATTTCCGAGCGCATGCAGCCGGGCGTGGTTTATACGACGTTCCACCACGCCATGACCGGCGCGAATGTGGTGACCACGGAATTTTCAGACTGGGCTACGAATTGTCCGGAGTACAAGGTGACAGCCGTGCAGGTACAGCTCGCCAGGCACATTTCCGAATGGCAAGAGCATTACCGGAAGACTCGGGAATTGACCACGCGAATCTCGCACGAGACTCCCGCGAGCGACTAGCCATGGAAGCCGAGAACATGGTTCACATGGCGAACCAGATCGCCCTCTTCTTCGCCAGCTATCCGAAAGACGAGGCTGTCGCCGGCGTCACCGACCATTTCAAAAAATTCTGGGAACCGCGCATGCGCAAGCAGATCATCGAGTACGTCGCGCACGGCGGCCATGGCCTGCACGACCTCGCTCTTGAAGCGGTCAAGCAGCTGCAGTAAGCGCGGCTTCGGAATATTCCTTCGGATCATCAATCCCAATTCAATTGGCAAAGATTCGACTTCGCGACCGCGGCGTCAGGAATTCTGGCGGCGATTTTCGATTTCGTGCAGGTGCTCCTGCAGCCGGTCCAGAACCTCATTCTTATTCCCGTTGCAAATTTCGCGCTGAACTTCGTCGAGAGCAAAATGAACGATGTCGTGATGATGGATTTCCTTGCCCGGGAGGTAGTCGCTGAACTCGAGCCATACTTTGTGCAGCAGGTCGATTTCCTTGGATGTCAATCGCGGCGCGTGAGGGCCGAGATAGAAAATCTGTTCCCGGCCGGAAGGTGAAAAAACTTCGAGCGAGACGCGAGGCTTGGGTTCCGGCATGCGTTCCCAGGTGAGGCCGATTTCACGCGCCTGTTCCGTCACACTGCTCTTCGAGGAACTGCCTACGACGATCGAACTCGATTGAAGATTGGCCGCAGTGCGCAGGATGCCTTCCCAAAGGTCGTTCGCGGCGGCCACGGCGAGCCGCACCGGCTTGCCTTCCTTTTCGGCGATCGCGAGCACCTTGGTGAAGAGCAGTTGCTCGATATTGGTGAAAAGCTGGTCCGGCGCCAGAGCGTATTCGCCCGAAGCGGCTCGCCGCAGCATGCGCACGTGCAAAACTACAATTTCCGCCTCGCGGCGCTTGGCGCGCCGTAAAGCTGCTTCCAAAGGATAGAGCGCGTAGTAGGTGCTTAGCGGCACCAGGATATTGCCAGGCCGGACGCCGACATTCTCCAGCGTAAGTTCGGATTCTTGCGCGAGATTGAATTTATCCAGTTCGGAGTGAGATTGAGTTTGTCTCTTGGTGATTTTTTCCGAGATTTCGAAGACCGCAAAGAAAATAAGCGTGAAGGCGACTCCCGAAATAGTCGCCACTTGCTTGGTGAAGAGATTGATGAAGCACAAGGCGAACAATCCTAGGGTGATGAGGGCCACCCCGACTGGAATCTCCACGTTGGAGATTTTCAGATTCAAGGGCACGCGAAACTCCCGGCCGCCCGGCTGTTTGTAGCGCAACACCAGCACCGCCAGTCCCTTCATCGCAAAACTCCACATCACGCCGAACGCATAGGCCTCGCCGAGCAGGAAGATGTTTCCCCGGCTCAGCACGATTGTGAGGATCTGCAAGCCGACGACGAGGTTCAGGATTCGATGAGAAGTCCCGAAGCGCCGGTGAGGATGGCGAAACCAGCTGGGAAGAATGCCGTCCTCGGAAACGCGGTTCAAAACTCCATTGGAGCCCACGATGGCCGTGTTCACCGCTCCGGCCAGCATCAAAACGCCCACGACAACAACAAAAATGCGGAGTGCGATTCGGGCGGACAACGGCCCCACGAGGTGCATGGCCAGCCCGCTGATGGGATTATCCGAGAAACTGCCGCGCACCGAGTCCGGGATGATCATCACTGCGAAGAACGCCACGCCGGCCGTGAAAATCATGCTGTAGAGAAAGATCACCGTTCCGGCTTTTTTCAGGTTAGGCAGCTTGGGGTGCTCGATTTCCCGATAAACCTGCGCCATGGTTTCCTCACCACTCATGGCCAAAACCGAGTGGCCCAGACCGATCAGGATGCCGATCAAGCCGACGGTGTAGGGCAGCGAGGTGTGGCGCAGCCAGCCGAGAGCGTCGTTCGAGTAGGTGATGTTCGAAAGATGCGGCCACGGCGGAAGATGCACACCCCGCACCCACAGCGTGTAGCTGCACCATCCGATCATCAGGATGACCATCACCGTGGTCACGTACATGATCCGCAGCGCTTTTTCGCTGGATTCGGGAATGCCCTTGATGTTTTCCCACCAGAAGTAGAGCGTAACCAGCACCGCGAACGCAGCGGCGGTTGCGTTCACCGGCAGAACCAGATTGATGTGCGCGTAGCGCAGCAATTCGTTCAGCAGGCCGACTAGATATAGACCCGCTGACACGCCGCTGATGGGTCCGGTGAGGACGTAGTCGAACATCAACGCTGACACGGAAAACTTCGCCAGCATCGAACCCATCCCCTCCTTTACTACTCGATAGACGCCGCCGCGCACGAACATCCCGCAGCTTTCGTAGTAAAGCTGCTGAACCGCGAAGGCGAAGAGCATGATGGCTAGCACGAACCACGGCGCCGTCTTGCCGATAAAGTGTTCGGCAATCGCGCCCGCGTAGAACGCGGAAGATCCCATATCGTTGAGGACTACCGCGGCCGCTCGCCAATACGAAATGAAGGCCAGCATGGCCGTGGTGGCCACCAGGACTTTTGTGGCCGGTCGAACGGCGCTTGCGAGGGACGAATCAGTGCTCTTCGAGGCCATAGGTTCTAGGGGACCAGAAACTCTCAGTCACAACATTATTAGAGCAAGGGCGTAAGTGTCCCATAAGGAATACATCAAGATTTCATAAAGACAATCTCTGAACCCTCAATCTGCCAACGACATACAGTCCCTAAAAAGTTTGCGAATTTTCGCCTCAGAGTTGTCAGATCGAAGGAAAATGCCTACGATGAAGTTAATGAAAGAGTTCGTTCCCCACCGGCTGCTTCGCAATCGCCACTTGATGACCGCCGCTCCGGCATTCTTGAGGCGCAGCTTTCCGCGATTACCGCCCGGCGAAGCGAGATTGTTCGAGGTGGAGCCGCGAACGCAATTGCGCGGCCACTGTAACTGGCAAGCGGAGCCGCGCAAACATCCGACCCTACTGCTGGTGCACGGCTTGGAAGGATCGAGCGACTCGGCCTATATCGCCGGCTGCGCGGAGAAAGGATTCGTCGCCGGCTTGAACGTGATCCGCATGAATCAAAGGAATTGCGGCGGGACAGAGCGGCTGACTTCCACGCTTTATCATTCTGGGCGCAGCGCTGATTTTCGTGCGGTCGTGATGGAACTGATCCAGCGAGACGCGTTGCCGGAAATTTTCGCAGCTGGATTTTCGATGGGCGGAAACCTGGTCCTGAAAATGGCCGGCGAATTCGAGGATTCCGCGCCGGAGCAACTTCGCGGAATCGCGGCCGTCAATCCCTCGCTCGATCTTGCGTCCTGCGCCGATGCGCTGGGGGCGCCGCGAAATTTCATCTACAACAGGCACTTTGTGCGGCGATTGAAGCGCAGAATACGGCACAAAGCGGCGTGCTTTCCGGACATATATATGAAGGACGGCTGGGCCAGGACAGTGCGCCGAATCGACAGCGTGCGTGAATTCGACGAAAAAATCACCGCGCCGTTCTGCGGATTCGCGGGAGCGGACGATTACTACGCGCGATCGAGTGCAATGCGGGTCATCGCCGCGATTCGGAAGCCGACGCTCATTATCACCGCGCAGGACGATCCCTTCGTCCCATTTTCCAGTTTTGGCATTGCTGCGATTCGCGAGAATTCAAACGTGCAACTCGTGGCGCCGCGGCACGGCGGTCATTGCGCCTTCATTTCGAATGAAGACGGTCCCGAGCGTTTTTGGGCGGAAGCGCGCCTAGTCGAATTCTGCAAGGAAAATTCGAAGCTTTAGCTTCGGGCGACGGCCATCATTCTTTACACTATCAACCGTTTGAAATTCTCGTCAGACCATGACATCCTCATTTGGTAGCGGCGGACTCGGCGTCGAGTCGCGACCGCCGGAACAAGATAGTCCCAAGTTCCTGGTGGCCAGCGTCGGCAAAGGCTAATCGACACCAGGGTCGGGTAGAATTGCCCGTATCTTATTAAAAACAAAGGAAGGACGCCGGTCTTACCCGTCACGAATTTGGGGCGACTGCGAGAGACTGGCGTTTGGAAAAACCATGTTGCGCGTCGGATTCATCGGATGGCGAGGAATGGTGGGGAGCGTTCTCCTCCAGAGAATGCGGGAGGAAGGCGACTTCTCCGGCATTGAGCCGCTGTTTTTCTCGACGTCCAGTGTCGGCGGCGCGGCTCCCGGCGAAGCCGGCGATGGCGCGACCCTCCACGACGCGCGAAGCCTGAAGACACTTGCGAGCTGCGATGCTCTCATCAGTTGCCAGGGCGGCGAATACACCACCGAAGTCTACGCGCCCCTCCGCAAGGATGGTTGGATGGGATACTGGATTGACGCTGCCTCAACGCTGCGCATGAGCGACGATACCGTCATCATTCTCGATCCCGTGAACGCTGACGTAATTCAAGACGGTCTCGCGCGCGGTCTTCGCACCTTTGCCGGAGGCAACTGCACCGTCAGCTTGATGCTGATGGCCGTGAGCGGCCTTTTCAAGGCGGGCTTGGTCGAGTGGATGACCTCCATGACTTACCAGGCGGCCTCGGGCGCGGGCGCGGCGAAGATGCTCGAGCTTGTCAAACA
>DATDMO010000030.1:0-3174 GCA_036518755.1 Candidatus Acidiferrales bacterium
TCCGTTTTTTCACTCTTTCGGATTCACGATTACGCTGTGGCTGCCGGCGGTACTGGGCGTTGCCGTCGCGTACCATCCCAGCCCCCTCGACCTCACCTCTATCAGCGAACTTGTGCGCGACTACCGAATCACTTTTTTGCTGGCGACGCCGACTTTCCTGCAAGCCTATACGCGCCGCTGCTCGCCCGAGGATTTCGGCAGTTTGCAGTTTGTTGTGGTGGGCGCGGAAAAGCTTCCGGAGCGGCTGGCGCTGGCATTCGAAGATCGTTTCGGAGTGAGGCCACTCGAAGGCTACGGCGCAACAGAATGTTCTCCCGTGGTCGCCGTGAACACGCGGGATTTTCGGGCGCCCGGATTTCGCCAGGTCGGCGGGAAGCGAGGGCACATCGGGCATCCGCTGCCGGGCATCAGCGTGCGCGTCGTCGATCCCGAAACGCGCGAACCCCTTCCTGCAGGCACGCCGGGCTTGTTGCTTGTGTCCGGGCCAAACGTGATGCAGGGCTATTTAGGAAAACCGGAAAAAACCGCCGAGGTGTTGCAAGATGGCTGGTACGTGACCGGGGACATCGCCGCGGAAGACGAAGACGGCTTTCTCACTATCACCGACAGGCTCAGCCGATTCAGCAAGATTGGTGGCGAGATGGTGCCGCACATTAAAGTCGAAGAACGGTTGCACGAACTAGCGGGAGCCAGTGAGCAGAAGTTCGTGGTGACGGCTGTCCCCGACGGGAAAAAAGGGGAGCGGCTGGTGGTGTTGCATACTTTGAAGTCCGAGGACTTGAAATCCGTTCTAGAAAACTTGGCGCAGGCCGGTTTGCCGAACCTGTGGACGCCGCGCCCCAATCAATTCTTTGCCGTCGAGGAATTTCCGCACCTCGGCACCGGCAAGTTGGATTTGCGCGCCGTCCGAGAATTGGCACTTCAGTTTTCGCCGTCGGAAGAGAACTGATCTGAAAGCGCCGTATTCCTATCGCAATTCGACCCCGGCGCGAAACCGTTCAATGCGACTTTTTCGTCGCTCGCCGCTTTGTTCTTGCGGGCATCAGCCTTTGCACTGAAAATGGCTGACGCTGGAGAACATTCGGCATGGACCAAAGCGAAAAACACAATTCGTTGCCAGGGCGAGCGGCTGTGACGCTGCGCCGGGGTTGTCGCCGAATGAGCTCCGGTCCCGCGAAATAGCCGTTTCCTTGCAGCTTAATCGTTCAACAAACAGATAGCGGCAAGCTGGCATCCACATTGTTTTCCAGTTCTCGAACGACGCGGCCGAGGCGCGCCCTTGGGTAGGGACTGATGACGCGTGTCGCAGTAGGTGCTAGCCAGTCATGCGGCGGCAGTCCTGCTTCGGCCGGCGCTCGAGATGATCTGGACGTTCAGACCTCGATTTCCGCTGGTCGAACGAGGGGTGCTTGGAAATCAAGACGCCCCTCGATTCTCGATCGCTCGAAACGCGGGATGCTAAAAAATTCCGAGTTTGATGCGCAGAAATTTCTTGGGGTTCTTGCGAAAGTCGGCGATCAGCAGCCGCATGTCGCCGCTAAGACCGGTAACGTTGTCGTAGAAAGTTGGATCGGTGAAGAATTTCCCGAGCGTCCCTTGGCTGGAGTTGAGCTTGGCGGAAGCATCGCGGACATTGGCGGAGGCGTCGCGCATGTTATTGAAAAGAGTGTCGTCGGTGGCCAGCTTGCCCAGCGAGCCCTTGCCAGCGCGCACATCACTGAGCAGGGCATTGCTTTTCTGCGCCACGCCCTCGATCTCGTTGTACGCGGTGGGATCGTAGACCAGCTTGCCGACGGTGCCTTTTTGATCGTGCACTGCAGCAAGGACATCATCGAGCTTGGCAACCGCTGAATCCGCCTTGTTATAGAGTTCATCGGAGGCGACGAATTTGCCGAGGCTGCCTTGGCCCTGCTGAATCGAAGCGGTGATGGCGTTTACATGAACAATTGTGTCGTCGAGGTGATTGTAGATCTGGGGATCGTTGAGGAACTTGCCGATCGTTCCCTGACCGCGATTTACTTTGGCGATAATTTGATTGAGCTGGTCGGAAAGAGTGCCCAGGTTTTCAACGACGTCGGAGCCGCGCTGCACAATCTGCTTCATGTCAGGCTGCTCCGATCCCGGTATCACGCCCCTTGGCGGCAGGACGGAGCCGGTCAAGCCACGGGTCACACTCACGTAACGATTTCCGAACAAGCCTTGGGTGACCAATGACGCGGTTGAATCGCTGCGTATTTGATCCTGGTACTTTTTATTGAGGCGCAGGACCAGGGTGATGTTGTGCTGATGATCTCGAGGATTGGGAGTCAGCCGTATAGATTCGACGTTACCAACTTCGATTCCATCGAGGGTGACCGGCGCTCCGGTTGCCAGTTCGTCCACTTCAGGCAGATAAGTGATCAAGCGATATTTCGGCCCCAAGAACGAGCCACCTGTCACGTAGAAGATCGCCACAACCACGATCAGCAGTCCTACCAACACGAACACGCCTACTCGAAGTTCGGTCCACGTCAGTTGCTTGCGTTGCGCCATGCCATCCCTCCTGGTGGTGCCAGCAGTGCCTATTCAGCGGAAGCCAGAAACATCTTCAAGTAATCGTCGGATGAGTGAAGCAATTCCTCGGCCGGGCCTTCAAAGTAGATTTTGCCGTCTCGCAGAACCAGAACGTTGGTAACCGGAATGCCCTTCTGTTGGCCTTCCGTTCCGGCGGGCCTCTTGCCATTGCCATCGGAGCGAATCACGCGGCCGCTCGCACGATCAAAAGAGAAATGAGATAACCCGAACGCGTCCTGTACGCGGTGCGTTGCCAGCAGTGATGTGACGCCCTGCAGATCGCGCCCGCGCAGGATCAGCGTAATGATCGTTTGGGAAGTCACCGGGTCGAGGCCGGCTGTGGGAGAATCGTAAAAGACGAGCGGAGGACGATCAACGAGCGCGCGGGCAATCGAAACGCGCCGTCGCATTCCGCCGGAGAGCTCCGCCGGATATTTCTCAAGCGTATCTTCCATCTCGACGAACCGCAGGGCCTCACGCACGCGCTCATCGATTTCCACCTCCGCGACGTTTTCCTCGCGCAGCCGGAAGGCCACATTCTCAGCCACGGTCATGGAATCAAACAGAGCGCCTTCCTGGAAGACGAAGCCCAGATGGCGGCGGAAGTCGAGCAGCTCCTCC
>DATDMO010000031.1:0-3875 GCA_036518755.1 Candidatus Acidiferrales bacterium
TGGGCCAGCGCGAAAAGCTCCTGCATCGCTTGCGACGTTCCGAGAAGTTCGTGTAGTCGCCCCGTTCCTCGGGCGTTCGCCCGCAGACGCTCTAGTTCCCTTTCACTGGAACCAAAATTATACGCGCGGCGCAAAATCAACCGCAGCTCTGCCATGCTCGGAAGGTCCGTCACGCTGTCGTAAGCGCCTCGCGCCACAGCCTCCAGCAGAAGCTGGCGGTTGTCTGTGTCGCAGAGCACCACAGCAGGCGGGTGATTCGGGATCTTTACGATTTCATCGAGGAAGCGCAGACCGCTCTCGGAATCGCCCTGCGTGCTGACCGATCGGAGATCAAGAACAGCAACGTCGCACCAGTCGTTCACGTCCGTCAGGCAGCTGTAGTCGAATTCCCTGCTGCAGCGGGACGCAAACCCTTCCCCCAAGGCTCTTCCAATAGCATTCCCTAAACCTGCATCTTGACTTAGGAAGCAAACTCGAATCGCAGAATCCGCCAAGAGGCACCCTCCCAGCCAGGGACCGCACAAGCCCCAGCTAGAACCCATTCGCAATCACTAACGAAACGCCTTGGTCCTTGTGGGACACCCGGTGAAACCGAGCGCGAGGGGTGCAAATCCAGTGCCAGCGTCTGGAAATGCCCGAATGTGGTTAGTCCAACCCGTTCATGCAGATGCAACAGGCTTGCTAGTACCTAGTCCCCAAAAGTGGACACGCACTAGCCTCCGATGGGCAAGATTAAGCACATTTGCGCCCAATGTTTTCTCATCGCAACGCCCAAAAACCTCAAAATTAGTTGCGAACGGGGCGTCACCTTTTGGTCGCACCGCAGTCGGCGACCCTTCGCCGCCCAAAAGTGTCAACGGATTGCAGGGGGGAGGTTCTATGCCTCGGTGCTCCTATTGCTTTCTGGCCTGTAAGACAATTTCCTTCGAGTTTGAAGCGTGGTTCCCTTCTATCCAGGAAACTTTAGTTAACATTTTCGGCCCCGTCCACGGGTGCTCCGACCAGGATTTCGACCGGAACCGGCTTGCCCTCGCGCATTGCGGGCTTGAACTTCCACCGGCCAAAAGCGATCTTCGCCGCCTCGTCCATCTGGGGCAAGATCCCTTGGAATACCTCCAGGCTGCCCACCTTTCCGTCGGCCCCCAGAACCCCTTTCAAAACAATAAGTTTGTGGGCCTTCTCGGGGGGCACGGGCAGCCTGCGGAAATCGTACCGGGTCTCCGCATCCAAATCTGGCGGCACGAGCCCGCTATCCATGTGAACAAAGGCGGAGGTTGAGCGCGGCGGAGCGGGTTTAGCGGTTTCTGTTCCAGGTTCCTGGCAGTATTGCATCGTCCAATTCTTGCCAGGCATCGCGAGAAAGATTGTGTAAATCTTGCTATTGCCGCAGCGCAGCACGTCGTAGACGTCAAGGCCACCCCCTCCAACCGGGCCGGCGGAGACAACAATGGAGCTCTTGCGAAAGCTCAAGTGGCGAGAAACCGGATAAACCATGCCCATTGAGATGGCCGGACCGAGCGTCCCCGCCCCTCCGGGATCTGCGCCGCTGCCGTTGATGCTGAGTGCCCCGGCGCCTCCGGATCTTCCGCCTCCGCCTCCGGACCTTTCGGTTCCGAGTCCGGTGCTAGCGTCGCTTCCTGTGTGGCTACCTCCAGCGCCTCCGCCTATTACTCCATTCGGGCTGCCCGCTGGCGACCCGCCGTTGCCGGGCGCGCCGGAAATCGCGAAATCGCCCGAACGGTTCCCTGGTGGAATCGCAACGGGAGTGGCCGGCCCCCCGGGGTCCACACTGATGACGACTAAGCCAGTGCCCAAAGTAGCGCCTTCAATCGGCGGCGCTTCCTGGGCGCTCGAGAAACGTCCGTCTCGGGCCTGGGGAGCGCTTGCGACCGCAGGCAGAAGCGGAACTCGAAGGTTCGGATCAGACGATGCCTCGATGCCCTTGAGAGCTGCCGCGTTTTCAGCCGAAATCGCGGGCGCCTCTTGCACATACGCGGAGCGTGCGGCTCGGGCCTGTGGAGCGCTCGCGACCGCAGGCAGAAGCGGAACTCGAAGGTTCGGATCGGATGACTCCTCGAGAGCCTTCAGGGCCGCCGCGTTCTGCGCAGTTACGGTGGGTGCCTGGTCCGCATTGAGTCGCCGCTGTGCCCGCACTGCGCGCGTTTCGCTTGGCCTGAATCTGAATACAGGCCTCGGTATTTGAACCGAGACGATGTTCGGCAGCTTTATGTCCGTCGTGATTCGAATGTCTGGGGGCGACTTAGGCTGGTAGATCGTCTGATGAGAATTATCCGGATGCACCGGTTTGGAGATGATGACGACCATTTGCCGCGCAGTGCTTCCCAGCAAGGGCGCGCGATCCGGAACGGAACCGGCACCGGGCCGCCCTCCCGGTCCTGCTGGGGCAACGCGCGGAAGCAGCTTAGCTTGCTCGACCAATGGCACCCGATAATAAATCCTCTCGGAATAGGGGGATACTGGTGCTGCGAATGATTCCCTAGGCATCGCCTGATGCAGATAAACAATCAGCAAGATGAAGCAAAGGTGAATTACAAGGGACGCACTGAAGGGACGCTTCGTGGATGCGAATCGCTCTAGAATGACGTGGCGAAATAGGTTGCCGGAGTTTCTATAGCCCGGCAGCTTCACCGTGGCGAAGAGCGTTCTAACGGACTCCCATAAGCTGGAGGATGCCGGATCCCGTTCCACGATGAACTGCGGGATTCGGGTGGGGAGGATCGGTGCCTCGATTTGCCGGGCCGCGCTGAGTCGGGCCGGCCTTTCAGGAGTGAGAAGTTTCAGCACAAAGCCTCAACTCGAAGTGATGCGAGCACTGGAGAAAGTAGCCTCTGGCACTGGTCGCCCATCTGGAGACAAAACGCCACACTATTCCCGTCGATTGCCACTCCACGAAACATAGCAAGCTTGCTTCCAATGTTTTGTCGTCGCGTGAGCTTAACAGGATACCTCTCCTGGCGTCCTAATCCACCTGTCGGGAGTCACCTATTGGGTACACGTGCGTGGTTAACTATGACAAATTTTGATCATCCGCTGCGTGCCGCTGAAATTACGCTTGCGGGAATCCCAGCAAGCTGCTAATGAACGCAGTTACGAATTCATGGATCGTACCCTAAATAGAGGGTTTGGCACCACTCCTGCTAGGTTATTTAGCGAGAAGTGAGCTAAAGGCTAGTCGGACACTGCCAATGAAGAGGAATTTTGTGCTTACCACTATTCGCCGCTTCGCCGTGGTTTCCGCGGTTGTGGTCGGCTGCTGCGGAGTTGCCAGAGGCCAGACTGCCGCTGAGTATGGCGGCGCCGCATCCGTCGCCGCGTCAACCACCGCCGCCGAGAGATCGGTGATGATTCCTGCCCCAAGCAAGCCAGTCGTGCCTAAGCGCTCACAGCATCTGGTAATTCCGACGGGGCCCCCGCCGGAGGTGGCCAACCGCAACGCCCTTGAGCAAAGTGCTGGAAAAGACGCCAGCAAGCTATTGCTGCGCTCCACGCCTTCACCCGCGCAGGTTTGGGTGGATGGAGCGTTCGTCGGGAACACACCCATGCTGCTCATTGTGGCGCCAGGAAAGTACGAAGTCGAAGTCCGGGGACAGCGCCTCGAATCGGCGAAGCAGACTGTGGCTTTGCTGCCGCGCGAGACGCGCGAGGTTAGTTTCAAAATGACAGTCCTGTATCCGACGACCGTTTCAATTCACTAGGTGATCGCCGCTCGAAGTCGCAGGTAAAAGGAGCCGAACATGGCAGACATTAACATCGACCGGCAGATGCTGGTTTCGTCGGGAAACCAAGGACCTGGCCCGGGAGTTCGCGCTGTCGGGCTCGTGGTATTCGTTGTAGTCATCGGGGCGCTCTGTTTT
>DATDMO010000032.1:0-8482 GCA_036518755.1 Candidatus Acidiferrales bacterium
GTCTCTCTGGGCAGGCGGCCGACGCTCGCGGTCGCCGGGGATTCGTGCTGACACTCGCCACGCGCGAACAACACATCCGTCGCGAGAAAGCCACTTCAAACATTTGCACCAACCAGGCGCTTTGTGCCTTAGCGGCCACGGTCCATCTCGTCTTGCTCGGTAAAGAAGGATTACGCGAGATGGCGCAGCAGAATCTCTCGAAGGCCCACTTCGCACTAGGCGAGCTGGCCAAGATCCCTGGCGTTCGGCGCGCCTTTGATGCGCCGTTTTTCAACGAGTTTACGATCGCATTGCCGCGGTCCGTCGAAGCAGTGAATCGTGAATTGCAGCGTGAAGAAATCGTTGGCCCCTTGTCCCTCGATCCCTTCTATCCGGAATTGGCCAATCACGCGCTCGTCTGCATTACGGAGACCACCGCTCGCGCGGACATCGAGAAGTTCGCCTCCGCGCTGCGCCTTGCGCTAGGTCAAGGGCGGGAACTTGGATGAGTGGCAACATCAAGAAAGCTTCGCGTCACGTCAACCAGAATGAAGGGCTGATCTTCGAAAAATCCGCTCCAGGTAAGAGGGCTTTCGACTTGCCGCCGCTGGACGTTCCCGCTGCGGATCCCGCGTCGGCTCTCGGCGCCAGTCACCGCAAGGAAGGCGTGCCGGGTTTTCCTGAAGTCAGCGAGGTTGAGGTCTTACGCCATTTCACGCGGCTTTCCACATGGAATTATGCGATCGATCTCGGGATGTATCCTCTCGGCTCCTGCACAATGAAGTACAATCCGCGAGTAAACGAATTCGTCGCGCGGCTAGACGGCATTGCCACCGAGCATCCGCTTCAACCCGAAGTGCTCTCGCAGGGTTGTCTGAAAATACTGCGGCTACTCGAGCAGTGCTTGCTTGAAATCACGGGAATGGACGCGCTCACCCTGCAGCCGGCGGCTGGTGCGCAGGGAGAACTGACTGGGCTCCTTTTGATTCGCGCGTTCTTCGGAAAGCAGGGGAACCCTCGAAAAAAAGTGCTGATCCCAGATTCGGCGCACGGCACAAATCCCGCGACCGCCGTCCTCGCAGGCTATCAGGTCGAAAACATCAGGTCGAACTCTCAGGGCCAGATTGATGTCGAAAAGTTGCGCGAGCATGTCACTGACGATGTTGCCGCACTGATGATCACAAACCCGTCAACTTTGGGCATCTTCGAACAGCGCATTTCGGATATAGCAGACATTCTTCACGCGAAGGGTGCGCTCCTTTACATGGACGGAGCAAACATGAATGCGCTCGCCGGTGTGGCGCGGCCGGGCGATTTTGGTGTCGACGCGATGCATCTAAATCTGCATAAGACCTTCTCGACACCTCATGGCGGTGGGGGTCCGGGCGCTGGCCCTGTGGCGATGAAGAAAATTCTCGAGCCATTCAGGCCCGTTCCGATCCTTGTGGAGAAACAAAGCGGAGTGTTAGCGCTGGAACACGATCGGCGACACTCGATCGGCAGAGTGAAGGCCTTCTCAGGAAACTTCGGCGTGTTAGTGCGTGCTCTCGCTTACATTCTCGCGTACGGCCCGGGCATCCGCCAAGCAACGGAGGATGCAGTGCTGAATGCGAACTACATCCGCAAGCATCTGGAGGCTGTCTTCGCATTGCCCTATTCGCTGCCCTCGATGCACGAAGTTGTGTTCAGTGACGCCCTCCAAAAAAAGAATGGCGTGAACACAATGGACATCGCCAAGCGCTTGATCGACTATGGCTTCCACCCGTACACCACTGCGTTTCCACTTATCGTCCCGGGCGCTCTGATGATCGAGCCCACGGAATCAGAATCGAAAGAAGAGTGCGATCTCTTTATTGAAGCCATGCGCGCCATCGCCTCGGAGGCGGAGTCCGATCCGGACCTCGTGAGAAAAGCTCCGCACACCACCCGGATCGGCCGTCTTGACGAGGTTGCCGCCGCCCGGCGGCCGGTTTTGCGGTGGAAGCACGATGGTGGTGGGTAACAAGCACCCTGGCGCAAAATAGTGAAATCTCCGATCGGCGTCCTCGAGCCCAGCGTGATCGAATGCTGAGGAAAGGCGTGTCTTTGCAACGAAGAGGAACGCACAGGTGACGGTCATCTATGTCGTCACAACAGGTGGCACCATAGAGAAAGTCTATTCCGAACAAACGGGCGAGGTACGAAACCTCGACAGCAAGATCGACCGCTATCTCCGGTTGCTAAGGCTTCCTGATTCCGACGTGCGGATTGTTCCGCTGATGAACATCGATAGTCTTCACATGACCGATGCCGACCGCGGGGCAATTCTCGGAACGATAAGGACTCTCCTTCAGCAAAAGGCCCCTATTCTGATAACTCATGGAACCGATACGATGGTCGAGACAGGTCTCTATTTGCATCGGTCGCTGGAAAAGTTAGAGATTCCCATTGTAATGACAGGAGCCATGGCGCCACTCGGTTTTGAAGGCAGCGATGCATTGCAGAATCTGACAGAGAGCCTACTCGCGCTCCGCATCCTCTCGCCTGGAATTTATATTGTGAGTCATAATCAGGTTTTCCCGATTTCAAACGTCCACAAAGATCGTGCCCTAGGTCGTTTCGTCCGAAGCGATTAGAGGTTCGCGCACGCGTCATCTACCATTCGGTCCGTTATGCGAGAAGCGAGGCTGAAGATGAAAGCGCTTGTGAAGAGCCACTCAGGACCAGGCCTCTGGCTTGAGGAAGTTCCTGCCCCTGAACTAGGCATCAATGATGTCCTGATGCGTGTGCTGATGACCGGCATTTGCGGAACGGACCTGCACATCTACGAATGGGACGAGTGGGCGCGGTCCGCGATTCTCGTGCCGTTGATCATCGGGCACGAGTTTGTCGGCGAAGTGATCCGGGTAGGATCGAACGTCGCCGATCTTCAGCCAGGCGATATCGTGAGCGGGGAAGGCCACGTCGTTTGCGGGCGTTGTCGCAACTGCTTGGCGGGGCGACGCCATCTCTGTGCGCACACTTTGGGTGTTGGTGTGAACCGTCCCGGAGCATTCGCCGAATACATCGTTTTGCCCATGAGTAATATTTGGCGGCACAGCCCAAAGGTAGACCTTGAAACGGCGGCTATCTTCGATCCTTTCGGAAACGCGGTGCACACGGCTTTGTCTTTCCCCGTTTTGGGTGAGGACGTGGTCATTACTGGAGCGGGCCCAATCGGAATCATGGCCGCCGCCGTAGTGCGTCACGCCGGCGCCCGTCACGTTGTCATCACGGATGTCAATCCGAAGCGCCTCAAGCTTGCGGAGAAACTTGGCGTGACTCTGGCAGTAAACACCAGCGAAGTACGCCTGTGTGATGTCCAGAAGACGCTTGGAATGCACGAAGGCTTTGACGTTGGCCTCGAAATGTCGGGAAACGCGAACGCGTTCCGGGAAATGCTCGGGAATATGAGTCATGGAGCGAAAATTGCGATGCTGGGAATTCCGTCGAACGAAATTGCGATCGATTGGAAACAGGTGATCTTCAACATGCTTACGATCAGGGGCATTTATGGCCGCGAGATGTATGAAACCTGGTACAAAATGACGGTGATGCTCGAGTCGGGACTCGACATCAAGCCGGTGATTACGCATCGATTTGCATGGCATGAATACGAAAAGGGTTTCGCTGCTATGAAGTCAGGCGATTCCGGCAAAGTTATCTTGGATTGGCGCGAAGTCCGCTGACACGTAGGAGCGAGGGCATATGTTTGAAGGCGCAAGATCACAATACGATTCGCAGCTCGAGGAAATTCGTCGGGGTGGCCTGTATAAGTTCGAGCGCATTCTAGTCGGTCCGCAGAACCCGCGCGTCGATCTGCCCGACAAGAAGGCCGTCTTGAATCTGTGCGCCAATAATTATCTCGGGCTTGCCGACCATCCTGACGTAGTCTCCGCTGCGCACAAGGCGCTCGACCGGTGGGGCTACGGTCTTTCGTCGGTCCGCTTTATATGCGGCACTCAGGAAATACACAAGGAGTTGGAACGTCGCCTGAGCGAATTCCTCGGTATGGAAGAGACGATTCTCTACGGTTCCTGCTTCGATGCGAATGGCGGCCTTTTTGAAACGCTCATGGATGCCGAAGACGCCATCGTGTCCGACGAGTTGAATCACGCAAGCATCATCGACGGCATCCGCTTATCGAAAGCACAACGCTTTCGCTATCGCAATGGTGACATGCAGGACCTCGAAGCGAAGCTTAAAGAGGTTTCGGGTGCCCGGCGAATCCTTATCGCCACGGACGGGGTGTTCTCGATGGACGGATACATCGCCAAGTTGCCCGAGATTTGCGATCTGGCCGAACGCCACAAAGCGATGGTTATGGTCGACGATTCACACGCCGTCGGCTTCATGGGTGAGAACGGACGTGGGACCCACGAGCACCACAAGGTGATGGGACGCGTGGATATCCTCACGGGGACGCTTGGTAAGGCGCTTGGCGGCGCCAGCGGCGGCTACGTCAGCGCGCGGACGGAAATTGTGGACCTGCTACGGCAGCGGTCGCGGCCCTATCTATTCTCGAACACAGTCGCCCCGGTTATCGTCGCCGCATCGCTCAAAGTACTTGATCTCGTTACGCGCACCAAAGAACTCCGAGAGCGACTCTTTTCAAACACCCGGTTCTTTCGCGAAGAGATGTCGGCGATGGGTTTTGAGATACGGCCGGGCGAGCATCCCATCGTCCCTGTGATGCTGGGTGACGCCGCAGTCGCAACAAAGATGGCTGGGCGATTATTAGAGAAAGGGGTTTATGTCGTTGGTTTCTCTTATCCCGTGGTTCCAAGAGGCAAGGCTCGTATTCGCGTGCAACTGTCGGCGGCTCACAGCCGGCAAGACTTAGAGTTTGCCCTCGAGCAATTCGTGGCCGTGCGGAAGGGACTCGACTTGATCTAGACGGACTGCCGTGAAAGCTCTCTTCCTCTGGTTGAAAACGAAAGGGCGATCTTGCTCTGGCGGAGCAGAGTAAGCCGAGAAGGTTCCTTGAGGCCCCGGCTCATGAAGAAAAACGGGCAATTTACGTTATAAATACTGGCGGGACACCAAGTAGGTGGTCTTATCCCGCAAGGTTGCGGAGGAAATCGTCAAGGGAGCCCCGCGTATCATCGGCCTGATGCTGAAAGCATTCTCGTCACCGGGGCGCAGAAGCTGGTCATTGGGAAATCGTTGGTCTACGGACGGAGCATTGCCGACACCTTTATCGCGTGGAGTGAAATTCTGCCATTGCGTCTTGATGTCATATAGTGAGTAAACTTGAAGAATGGCCACGATGCATTCAATTTTGCAAAAAGAACTCCCTTAACTCCTTTGTACCGAGTTAGTTAGATCGGAGACGACCCTCGATTACCATGGCGGTTTGGCGGTTAAAGGGGCGTGGCAGTAAATCGAGGGTTAGTGCTTCGCGTCCCGGGGTGGAAAGAGGTTTATGAATTCGGGGTCATCGTGCAGGCACTTCAAGTCCGGGTCCTGGTGAATCCAGTCCTCGTTCGAATAGCCCGCCTCCTTTGAACGGTGCAGCATCGCCAGAGCCTCTTCCTTTTTGCCCAACGCTCCGTAGGTGCACGCCACGTTGTATAGAACGCCGGAATCCTTGGGACGAAGCGCCACGGCCATTTCCGCATGGCGGACAGCGTCTTCTACGCGGCCGATATTGGCGTAGTCCGCGGCCAATAGGACGCGCGCGCGGACATCCTCTGGCACGGCCTCAAGCTGGCGCTCGAGCACCAGCATTTCCATCTCGCGAAAACGCCGTGACACATCACTCCTCCCCAGCCTATCGAGTGAATTCGTATAAGGAATGTATACGTTATAGTCGTCGCCGTTTGCTTCGACGGCTTTATCGATGAGGTCGGCGGCTTCCTGAAACCGGCCGGATGCAAACAGGGCTCGACCCAGAAGATCGTACGCACCTTCGCAATCTGGCTTGCGCGCGATGGCCCGTTTGGCGAATTCAATCGCCTTCTCGTACTGCTCCTGTGCGTAGTACATGCGCCCGCGACCGGCCAGGCCTTCCGCCAGTTGTGGATCCACCTCTAGAGCTCTTTCCACAGCTCCTTCGCCTCGTTTGATCCACTTCGGATCGCGCCCGTAGTATTCATAAAACATTCCGCTCACTCCGGCGACTCCCGCATGAGCGGCGGCGAACGATGGGTCGAGCTTGATGGCTTGCTCGAACATCTGTAGGGCGAAGTCCAGACTCTGCCGGCGCATATAGCTTCGGCCTCGGAGAAAGTAGTCATACGCGTCGGAATTTCCCGTCGGCTTGCGGGCGATGGTGCGTTCTTCCTGCGGAGTGAGACTTATGCGAAACGCCTGCGCGATGCTCCGAGCGATCTCGTCCTGGACATCGAGAACATCCGCGAGTTCGCGGTCGAAGCGCTGCGCCCAGAGCGTGTGGCCCGTATTGGTCTCAACCAACTGCGCGGTAATTCGCAAGCGCGTCCCGGACCGGCGCACGCTTCCGCCGAGGACATATGCGGCTCCTAATTCGTGGCCCACCTGTGGAGCCGTGACGGGCTTGTCGCGGTACGCCAGCATGGCGGGCCTGGGGAACAGCTTCAAGTCCTTGATGCTGGTGAGCTCGGTGATGATATCTTCGGTCATCCCGTCCCGAAAATACTCGTCTTCTTTGGTGCTGCTCAAATTCTCAAAATAAAGGACCGCGACGGATTTCTTTTCAGATGACGCCGTAGTAGGGCCGATGGTGTCCCTGGAAGTTTCTGCCCGGGCAGCTGAATCCCGGTCGCGCTTCAGCCGCTTGAGATCTGCGCGTACTTCGGCGGCGGTCTGGTAGCGCATGTCCCGGTCTTTTTCCAGCGCTTTGCTGATGATGCGGTCGAGTTCGGCGGGCACTTCGGGATTGGCGCGCATGGGCGGCTTGGGCGTGCCGTGCAAGATGCCGTCGAAGATCACGGCGGAAGTGTGGCCTTCAAAAGCCGGCTTGCCCGTGGCCATCTCGTAGAGCACGACGCCGAAGGAAAAAAGATCCGCGCGCGCATCCAAATCCTCGCCCCTCGCTTGTTCGGGCGACATGTAGGCAATAGTTCCCAATGCCGTCCCGGGACTGGTCAGATGCTCCTCGGCGACGGTCACCTGGCCCGAAGTTCCGACCGCTTCCGCGCTCATCCGCCGGGTGGTGGTCAGCTTGGCAAGACCGAAGTCGAGGATCTTCACCTGGCCGGACTTCGTGACGAAGATATTGGCCGGCTTGATATCGCGATGCGTAATTCCCTTCGAGTGCGCGGCATCGAGCGCTTCCGCAATCTGCGTAGCCAGATCCAGCAGGCGGTCTATCTTGAGGGGCTTGCCTTCGATCAGGTGCTTGAGAGTATTGCCTTCCATCAGCTCCATAACGATGAAAGGCTGGCCCTGCTGTTCACCGATTTCGTGGATAGTACAGATATTGGGATGATTGAGGGTGGCTGCCGCCTGCGCTTCTCGATGGAAGCGCTCGAGACTCCCTCGATCGGTTGATCCCTCGGGGAGAAACTTCAGTGCGACTGTACGGCGAAGGCGTGTGTCCTCCGCCTTGTAGACAATCCCCATCCCGCCGCCGCCCAGCTTTTCCACGATGCGGTAATGGGAAAAGGTCTTACCAACTTGCGATTGGAGTTCCGGCACGGGGGAGTCATTCTAGGTTGCACTCCCGGACAAGTCAACGCTCGCACGGGATCGTTAGAATGGCATGAGTTCAACCCCGGCCTCTCGCAGCGTTGTGGCCACCGCTGCGGCAATTCTGGGCGCACCCGGCGTGTCCCCATGCAGGCAGACGGTCTGCGCGCTGATGGAAATTTCGGTTCCGTCGCAGGCAACAGCGGTTCCGCGTTCTGCGATGCTCAATGCCTGCCGCCCAGCTTCCGCGGGATCGGATATCAGCGCGTCTTCAAATTTTCGCGAACGCAAAGTGCCATCAGCTTCGTATCGCCGGTCTGCAAACGCTTCCGCACAAACACGGAACCCAGCTTCTCGAAAGACCTCCAGCATCGGCGATCCAGCTAGGCCCACGAGTGTGACGCCCCGGTTCCAGCGGGCGACGCCATCAGCAATCACTTGAGCCAGGGCGCGATTCGTTGCCGCCTGATTGTAGAGTGCACCGTGCGGCTTGACGTAAGTCACACTGGCGCCGCAATCGGCGGCAATTTCGGCAAGAGATCGCACTTGCTCGAATACGGAGTCCGCGATTGCGCCCGGCGGCAGGTTCAATTCCATGCGGCCAAAATTCGCTCGATCGGTGTATCCGGGATGCGCGCCGAGTGCCAGATTCCAACGAAGCGCCTGCTCGATGGTCGCTTTCATGGTTTGCGCATCGCCGGCGTGTCCGCCGCAAGCGACGCTCGCCGATGTTATGTAGCGCATCAGGGATTCCTGAGTGCCGTCGGAAATGGCCTCCAGCACTTCGCCCATATCGCAGTTGAGGTCGATCCGCTTCATTCCAGAATTGACTCCCGAGATGCCAGCAGTTGCTCCTGCTCGATGAACAACGATC
>DATDMO010000033.1:0-2074 GCA_036518755.1 Candidatus Acidiferrales bacterium
CGCCGCGCACCGAAATCAACAACTCGACGCCCTTTGGCGGCGGTGACAATGCGCGCAGCTTTGCTGGCGACCATGGTCTGGTAACTGAGAGTGGCGAGAAGATACGTTTCCAGAATTTGTCCTTCGATGATTGGGGCGGTCACGCGCAGCAGCGGCTCGCCCGCGAAGACCAATGTGCCCTCGGGCATGGCCCAAACATCGCCGGTGAAACGGAATTTTGCCAGGTAGTCGAAGAAATTCGCGCCGACGTGTTGAAACACGCTGTTGCGCCGGAGATAGGCGATGTCTTCGGGCGTGAATCGGACATTTTCGAGGAACTCGACGGCCTGTTCGAGCCCGGCGGCGACCAGATAGTTTCGCTTCGGCGGGAGGTGCCGCGCAAAGAGTTCGAATGTGGCATTGCCCTCAAACCGCGTCTGCAGATAGCCGGCAGCCATCGTCAATTCATACAGATCGGTTAGAAGGCCCGAGTGCTCATGCATGATGTGCGATTCTCTCCAGGGAGAGGCGTAATGCGGCGACGATTCCAGCGGAAGAACGGGTCAAGCAAGGCATACGAAGAATCACGGCGACGAAAAGACGGAACCCCCAAGGCCCTCTCACCGGGAGGACACACGTGGGGGTTCCGTGGCCGAAGCCTTTGGCCGGATGGGGCCGAAATGAGTTACTTCAATACCGCGTCTTTGAACGCCTTCGCGGCGCGGAGACGCACGACTGTCTTCGCCTTGATCTTGATTGCCTCGCCCGTGGCGGGGTTGCGGCCCATGCGAGCCTTGCGGTGCGCCTTTACCGCGCGTCCGATTCCAGGAATGACGAACTTGCCCGAGCTCTTGGCTTCTTTCACCGCGAGCTTGAACAATTCGTCGAAGAAGGCGGCTGTCTGCTTCTTCGAGATTGGCTTCTCGGTGGTGCTCACCTTATCGGCGATGTGGGCGATGATCTTGGATTTGCTCAACGGTGTGGCCATCGATTTCAATTTCCTCCTAAAAGTGAATTCCGTGTGGATCCCGGGTTAGGGGCCGCCGGAACTATAGCCGTCCTTCCCGGCGAACGCAAGCACTAGCTAAAAAAACGCCTGCAAAAACGGCCTTTTATGCGTCTCGCCGATTTTTCGGGGTCTGCGGGTCAGGAAGCGGCAAGATTTTCGTAAAACAGAGCGACGGACTTGATGCCGCCAAAATAATTTTCGAGGGCGATGTGTTCGTCGGGCGCGTGGGCGTTTTCATCCGGCAAACCGAATCCGAGGAGCACGCAGGGAATCTTGAAGGTATCGTGCATCTGGGTGACGAAGGGAATCGACCCGCCTTCGCGGATGAAAACCGCTTTCTTGCCGAAACCCGATTCCAGAGCGTGAATCGCTTTCTGAAAAATCGGATGCGAATAGGGGGCCACCCATGGTTTGCTGGCGCTCAACAGTTCGAACTTGTATTTGACGGTTCTGGGCAAGAGCTTGGCGATGTGCCGCTCGACCAGCTTGGCAATTTTCACGGGGTCCTGATTGGGAACCAGGCGGGTGGAGAGCTTTGCATAGGCTTTCGACGGGATGACCGTCTTGGCGCCTTCTCCAATATAACCTCCCCAGATGCCGTTCAACTCGAGAGTCGGCCGCACCCAAATGCGCTCGAGGATTGAAAAGCCTTTCTCTCCGCAGAGCGCGGGCGCGCCGACGGTCCTGCGAAATTGGCTTTCCTTCCAGGGAAGGGAGTTGAGCGATTTTCGTTCCTGGCGGGAGAGCAGGGCAACGTCCTCGTAGAACCCTGGGATGGCCACGCGAAAATTGCGGTCGTGGAGTTTCGCGATCATCTCGGCCAAAATCGTGATGGGGTTGGGAACGGCGCCGCCGAAGGCTCCTGAGTGCAGGTCTTGCGCCGGTCCGGTCACTTCGATCTGGTAATAGTTCAAGCCCTTGAGGCCGTAGGTGATCGAAGGCACGCCCTTTGCCAGCATGGCCGTATCGGAAACAACGAGCGCGTCGGCCTTGAGGCGTTCGCGGTTCGCCTGCACGAAGTCCCACAAGCTGATGCTGCCGACTTCTTCTTCGCCTTCGATCATCACCTTGACGTTGACCGGCAGC
>DATDMO010000034.1:0-4253 GCA_036518755.1 Candidatus Acidiferrales bacterium
CGGCAGCGTCACGCTGTAGTCCTCGCCGGATAGATTCCTCAGATTGTCGAGGGTGATTTGCCCCGGAGGAGTTGTGCTGGAGCCCGAAGCGGTCGATCCGCCGTTTGGTTGCACGGACGTGCGTGGGGTGAAGCTCACCGAAGCGCTCTGGCCCGGCAGAATCCCTAAGTCGCGCAGCCGGTCCACGCTTGCCGTCAGCACCTGCACGTGCACCAGCACTTCCGGTTTGGCTTTATCGATGTCCCGAATGATTTTCGACGCCAGAAGCAGTTTGTCCGGCGTATCTCGGATCACGATCGCGTTCTGCGAATTCACCTGCTGCACCCGGCGCATATCGAGCAGTTGTCTCAACCCGGTCACCACCTCCGTCAAATCCTGCGGCGTCAGCGTATTCGACAGGTAAAACGTCCGGACCTCCTCGTCCTCCAAGTCCCTGCGCTTTTGTGGATTGTCCGGCGCCACGATGATTACGCTGCTCGTAAGCGGCTTCCAAAAAGCCTTGCTCTCAAACGCGACCGCGTCGAGTGCTTGTTCGAGCGTTACATTTGGTAGGTCCGCTGCAATTCGCCGCGAGGTAAAGTCCGGATCAAAAATCACGCTGAGGCCTGCTAGCTTGGCAATTGTTTCGAAGACCACCCTCGCATCGTTGGTCATCTTCAGATTGATCAGCTCGTTTGAAACAGGCTTCAATTGCGGCGGAGCCGCCAGCAGTTCCGATTCCTCCGAGGCATTCGGATTGATAGCCTTCGGGGTTGCCGCGGCGTTCTTTGCGGCTAGCAGGTCCATCGTCTTCTTTAGTTCCTGGTCCGCGGCCCCATTCGAAGGATCGATCGCAACAGCCTTCTGGAACTCCGCAAGCGCGAGTTGAAGATCGCCTGTTTTCAGCGCCTTCTCGCCTTGCTCCACGTGAAATTGGCCGGCGGCAAAGCGCGTATGCATTTCGCGAAGCTTGTATTCGGCATTGGACGGATCCGTGCGCAGGGCCCGCTCGTAGTGGACGAGAGCCGTATCGTAGTCCTGCAACGTCTCGGCCTTCCGGCCTGCGTCATAATCTTGATTTCCTTTGGGACAGCCACTCAGAACAACCGTGGCTAGTGCCAAAAGCGGTAAAAGCGGTGAGCGGCGCAACCGGAACCTCCGAAAAATTGGGCTTGGTCTCAGGGAGTCTAGCACTCGCCCTATGATGCGACAATAAAACGTAACCGTTGCCGCCTATTTCTTAGGATCTTTCGTTTGTGACCTCCGCGTTAACAGCCCCCCAAATCTGGCCCGTTACGGAACTTCCACAGGGGACGTTACTTGCGGGTCCTTGTGCACGGCGGCTATCATTACCGCACCATGAACGCCGCAAAAAAGGAGGATCACCAGCGCAATAGGACCGTCGCGCAGAATCGGGCCGCATCCTACAATTACGACCTGTTGGACAAGCTCGAAGCTGGCTTGGTCCTCGTGGGCACCGAAGTCAAAACCCTGCGTGAAGGGAAAGGCACATTGCGCGAGGCCTATGCCGAGATTCGCGCCGGGGAGCCTTGGCTGGTAAACTTTCACATTCCGGAATACCAGCCCGGCGGACCCCGGAATCACGATCCTCTTCGAAGGCGCAAGCTGCTGCTCAATCGCCGGGAGATCGATCGGCTCGTCGTCCAAACGCAGCAAAAGGGTATGACTATCGTCCCTCTGAAGATCTATTTCCGCGACGGAATCGCAAAGTGCGAGCTCGCGGTGGCCAGGGGCAAGAAGTTTCACGACCGGCGCGAATCCGAACGCCGCAAGGAAGCGAAGCGCGAAGCCGATGACGCAATCTATCGCTCTCGCCGGCGCTGACCGCGGGACTCATATATAAAACGGAAAGTGAAAGGTCACATGCAGATCCAACTCGAAACTCAGCCGTTCGCTTCGATTCAGACCGATGCCCTGGTTACCTACGTCTTCGATAAAGAAACTAAGTTTGACGGGCTTCTCGGGGAAATGGACGGCGCGATGAACGGCCGCCTCACCTCGCTCGTCGCAAACGGCGAAATCACCGGAAAAATGCTCGAAACTCTGTTGCTTTATTTTCCTGAAGGCCTCGCCGCACAAAAACTGCTCCTCGTAGGCGCGGGCAAGCCCGATAAGTTTTCCCTTTCCGACCTTCGCAAAATTGCCGGTACGGCTGTGCGGCAGTTGAAGTCGCGCGGCGCGAAGAAAATCGTCTTCCTCGCGCGTGAAGGCGAGCGCGATCCAGCCGCCGCACAGGCCGTCGTCGAAGGCTTGATCGCCGCCGACTTTGAATCGGACAAATACCGCTCCGAAAAGAAAAACCGCGAGGTTCAATCCGTCGGGCTCGCTGGATTCGATGCAGGTCTCGGAGTCGACCTCACGGCCGCCATCAATCAGGGACAAGTGATCGCCGAATCGCAAAATTTCGCCCGTGACTTAATCAACGAGCCATCCAACAAAATGACGCCGCGCATCCTGGCGGCCCGCGCCGAAGCCATGGCCAAGGAGTCCGGCCTCGGCGTCGAGATTCTTGACGAGAGAAAAATCGCCGAACTGAAAATGGGCGCCCTGATCGGCGTTGCGCAGGGAAGCGTCGAGCCGCCGCGCGTGATCGTTCTCCGATACGAGCCGCTCAATCCGAAGCCCGGCGCGCCTGTGCTCGGGCTCGTCGGCAAAGCCGTCACCTTCGATACTGGCGGCATTTCCATCAAGCCCTCCAACAACATGGAAAAAATGAAATACGACATGGGCGGAGGCGCCACCGTCCTGGGCGCGATGCGAGCGATCGCCGCGCTGAAGCCCTCCATTTCCGTGATCGCCGTGATCCCCTCAACCGAAAACATGCCCGGAGGCCGCGCTCAAAAACCCGGCGACGTTCAGGTCGCCATGTCCGGCAAGACCATCGAAGTGATCAACACCGATGCCGAAGGTCGCCTGATTCTCGCCGACGGCGTCTTCTACGCCCGCAAGCTCGGCTGCACGCACTTGATCGACGCCGCCACGCTCACCGGCGCCATCGAAGTCGCGCTCTCCAATGTCCACGTGGGAGCCTTCGGCACTCCGCGCGAATATCTCGACGAGTTTCTTCAGAGCGCCAAGGCCACCGGCGAAAAAATGTGGCCCATGCCGATTGACGAGGAATATCAGCAGATGATCAAGAGTGACATCGCCGATATCCGCAACACCGGCAGCGGTAAAGGCGGAGGCGCCAGCACCGCCGCATGGTTCATCAAGGAGTTTGTTGACGACACGCCGTGGGTCCATCTCGACATCGCCTCGACGTGCTGGGTCGACGAAGGCCGTCCCTGGCTCGCCAAAGGCCCTACCGGCGTCGCCATCCGCTCCATAATCGATTTCGCGTTGAAGTTGAAGTCATAGCAGCGCCGTCCCCTCACATCTTCTCCGGCGCGGCGATGCCGAGCAACTCGAGCGCCGTCGCCAATTGCTCGTGAACCAGGCCCGTGACGCGCAGAAGGAACGCCCTTTTCTCCGCATTCTCCTCTGCCAGAATCGGATGTTTGTGGTAGAAAACGTTGAATGCTTGCGCCAACTCGAACGCATAGCGCGCCAGAAATGCCGGCTCTTGCGCGCCGAGTACGGCGTCGATGCGGGCGTCGAGCGAACCTGCCAGCACGACGAGCTCCCAGATATCGTTCTCTCCGGGCGCTGCAAGCAACTTCGTTAGATCGAGCTTCCCTTTTTCCATCAGAACGTAATTCTCGATATCGGCTTTTCGCAGATCCTCCTCACCCTCAGACCATTTCCGCTGTATTCCATTGGTTCGAACAACCGCGTATTGCGCGTAAGGCCCGGTCTCGCCCTCGAAGTTCAGGGCGTCCTTGAAATCGAACGCGATCACTGTCGACCGCGCAAATCGCAAAAGAAAATAGCGCAGCGCGCCGATCGCGATTTTGTTCACCATGTCGTGAAACTCGGCCGTGTCCTTCATTTCGGGATGGCGCGCCGCGGTTTCTTCGCCGGCCCGTGCGATCAATTGGTCGATCAAGTCGTCCGCCTTGACGCCCTGACCCTTGCGCCCGCTCACTTCGATGTAAGGTTTCTTCGCGTCCTCCGGAGGAATCTCGTAGCCCATCTCCAAGGCGCAGCGCGGCGTCAACGCCACCACATTGTAAGAAAAATGTTTCAAGTGATCGGCCTCTTCCGCGTGCCCCAGCGCACGCAATCCGGCCACCACCACCTGCTGCGGATACGCCTGCCGCGAATCGATCACGTTGAAAACTTCGCGAGCGCCGCCAAATTTCGGCGCGCCCGCG
>DATDMO010000035.1:0-4098 GCA_036518755.1 Candidatus Acidiferrales bacterium
CAAGCTCTTCATGCGCGATAGAATCTCTTGCTCGCGGGCGGGAACACGGAGGGCCACGCCTTCGTCCGCCTTCAGCCGCCCCACTTCGAGCGCCAGCTCCGTGCGCAGATTCAAGAGGTGCAGCATGGCGGTATCAATCGCATCGATTTTGCTTCGCCAGTCTATGATTCGTGGCCGCTCGGTCATTCGATCCTCCTTCTAGTCGCAAAATCGCCAGGGTATCTTATCGTGCGCGACGCCAAACGCGCGGCCGCACTCCTGTGGACATCGGCCCGGAAATCCATCGATTGCCACAATCAAGCTTGCCTTTTTTTTTCCGCCGCCCTTCTCGATGGTGCGCAGCAAAAAAAAGGCCGCGTCCCCATTTGGAGGTCGCGGCCCGATTCTCGAAACTTTGTGCGGCTTCTAGTCTGTCAATTCACCCGCGCGCGTTTCGCCGGCCCGCTTCCGCCAGAGGAGGAAGCGGTACGTAAAGGCGAAATAGCTAGAGTACAGTTTCATCTTCATCGCGCGCTCTGGGCTACCTTTCAAAGTATCCGCAATCGCAAACCGAAACGGCACTATACAGAACGCACCCGCGGGCGTCAAGCACTCCCTCACGGGAGCGCAACTCCCCATACGTTTTTGCCCGGCTCCAGCGCGAATACGCCTGCATGACCGGCTTGCGGCATTCCAACTTCGCCGATCCACACTACGCGAAAACGTGCAGTCCGCAAACGACGTTTCACTTGGATCGTTTCGCCCGGCCACGTCAAATATCCGATCCCTTCCAAGCGAGCCCCCTGCCGGCTGATCTCCACTGCATAGGTACTTTGGACGAATGGGTGCCCGTTGCGATCCGTTCCGTACACTTTTACTCGGATCCTCTTGGAAATCCGGGATTGCCGGCGGTCCATTCTCCAGAAGTGGGGAGCGGGGTTCTTGAAGGCGGCACCGACCCGAACTTTGCCGTAGACGTCCCTTTCAACATAGGCGACACGGCATTCCTGTTCTTGCTGAGTCCCTTTATTTGTAATGAAGATTGTGTCGCCCAGGGCCACTTTGGAGTCAAGGGTGATCAGTCCCCCGCTCGCGTTTACAAGAAGGGTCGTGGTTTCCTCATGGAAGGAGCTTTCGTCCTTGGACCAACCGTAGACCAATACCGGGATATGGAGGGATATTCGCTTGCCTGAGCGAGGTTGCGGCAACCGCTCGCCAATGTCTTTGGCTGCCGTTCTAGCTTCCGTCCTTCGGGACCTGGAGCCCGCCCACGAGCTCTTTTCACGGCCTTCCAAGGGGATCTCTCGTTGCACGCCGTGCACGGGGCACTCAAAGTCCCACGGTGTCTCAAGGATTTGTTTCAGGCTCTCGCCGCGGTTCTCCAGCATCAGTAACTGGTCCCGGTCTCCGTAGGGGCACTTGAGCCGTACGATGTAGTCGGTGGCCATGCTGTTCCGTGGGTAGCTAACCTCAAGGCTACCTGCATTAAACTCTTAATCGCCAGTGCCAAGTGAGTTGCCGTCGCCTGAAGAGTCAATCTGCCGGGCGAAGCCCTTCGTCGCCACATAAGCGGAAGTTATACCAAGCGCAAGAATTGCAAATTTGACTTATCCCTCACAACGGAGCCTAATATCGCCTCAAGCGCGTTAAAGCGAAAGGGTCGCGTGCGGCGCGCCTTGTGCGCAAGAATCGAATCCGATTGTCGATTGAGAGATGAGACGTTACTCTATGACGCTGCCAATTACGATTCCGGTATATGGAGTAGCCGGGTGGGGAGCGCCTGCCTAAGCCAGACTTAGGCGTATGCGCCCCGCACCGGAAGCCAGGTAGCGGGGCTTTTTTGTTGCTTTCCGCGGAAGAGGCCAAGTAGCAATGCAAAGTGATGCGATAAAAAAAGGAATTGCGCGCGCGCCGAATCGCGCGATGCTGAAGGCCACGGGATTGACCGACGCCGACTTGGCGCGCCCGCTTGTCGCCGTGGCGAATACCTGGTCGGAAATCACGCCTTGCAATTTTCATCTTCGCTCACTGGCGGAGAAGGTGAAGGAAGGCATCCGAGCCGCCGGCGGCACGCCGATCGAATGCAACACCATCGTCATTTCCGACGGCATCACCATGGGGACAGAAGGCATGAAGGGTTCGCTCGTTTCGCGCGAAGTGATTGCGGATTCGATCGAGCTTTTCGTCCGTTCGCATGCTTTCGATGCGGTGGTTACAATTTGCGGCTGCGACAAAACCATTCCCGGCACGGTGATGGCTCTCGCCCGGCTGAATCTGCCCGGCCTTTCGCTTTACGGCGGCTCGATTATGCCAGGGCAATTCCATGGGCACGACGTTACGATACAAGATGTGTTCGAAGCTCCGGGCGCTTTCGCCGCGGGCAAGATGACAGAAAAGGAAGTATGCGAACTGGAAGATCGAGCCTGCCCGGGCGCTGGGGCCTGCGGCGGCCAATTCACCGCCAACACCATGGCGACCGCCATTACATTTCTAGGCATTTCGCCGATGGGCGCCAATGAAGTGCCCGCAGTGGACCCGCGCAAAATGC
The DNA here is from genome assembly GCA_036518755.1 of Candidatus Acidiferrales bacterium. Lineage (GTDB taxonomy): Bacteria > Acidobacteriota > Terriglobia > Acidiferrales > UBA7541 > Palsa-295. The sequence goes on from DATDMO010000035.1 coordinate 2,528, forward strand.
AAATTGCCTTCGATTGCGGAAAACAGGTGATGCAGCTCCTAAAGGACGACGTCCGCCCGAGACAAGTCATCACGCATGCGTCACTGCAGAACGCGATTGCTTCCGTGGCGGCCACCGGCGGCTCGACCAACGCTGTGCTGCATTTGCTGGCAATTGCTCGTGATGCCGGCGTGGCCCTGAAAATCGACGAATTCGATCAAATTTCCGCCAAGACCCCGGTACTTGCGGATCTGAAACCCGGTGGCCGATTCACCGCTCCCGATATGTTTCACGCAGGCGGCATGCGCCTTTTAGCCAAACGCCTTCGCGAAGCAGGTCTGCTAAACGACGGGAAGACCACTTCCGGCCGCAATCTCTTCGACGAGATTCGTGACGCCGCCGAAGCTCCGTCGCAGGAAGTTTTGCGCCCACTTTCAAATCCACTAAAGAAGGAAGGAGGGTTTGCTATCCTCCGGGGCTCGCTCGCTCCCGATGGCTGTGTTGTCAAGCTTGCGGGCCACGAACGCCTGCTTCACACTGGGCCGGCGCGCGTGTTCGATTCCGAGGAAGCGGCGTTTGAGGCCGTCCAACAGCGGAAAATTAAGCCCGGCGATGTCGTCGTGATTCGTTACGAGGGACCCATGGGAGGTCCCGGGATGCGCGAAATGCTGGCCGTTACGGGAGCAATCGTCGGCCAAGGGATTGGCGACACGGTAGCGCTGCTCACCGACGGGCGCTTCAGCGGAGCTACCCATGGTTTGATGGTCGCCCACGTGGCGCCCGAAGCAGCGCATGGCGGACCCATTGCGTTCGTGCGCGATGGCGACAAGATTACTCTTGACGTAAAGGCCAGGCGGCTCGATCTGGAGGCCAACATCGAAGAGCGCCGCGCGCAATGGAAGCCGCCCGCGCCGCGCTACACCAGCGGGGTGATGGCCAAATACGCAAAACTTGTTTCGTCGGCATCCGAAGGCGCCGTGACCAACGCCGGATAGAGATTTCTAAATTCCAAGGAGAAAAACACATGGCCAAGATGTTCTGGGAAAAAGACGCAAACCCGCGAGCTTTGGAAGGAAAACGCATCGCAGTGGTTGGATATGGCAGCCAGGGGCGCGCCCACGCTCTCAACTTGCGCGATAGCAAACTCAACGTCGTCGTGGGGCTGCGCCGAGGCGGTCCGTCTTGGGCGCAGGCTGAGCAGGACGGCTGGAAGCTGACGGCGCCATCCGAGGCCTCAGAGGGCGCGGACGTGATTGTGATGCTTGCGCCGGATATGGCCCAGCCCGCAATTTACGTGAACGAAATCGCTCCCAATCTGAAAGAGGGAGCCATGCTGCTTTTCTCCCATGGCTTCAATATTCACTATGGCCAAATCACACCGCCCAAGAATATCGACGTGACCATGGTCGCGCCAAAAGGGCCCGGCAATCTAGTCCGGCGGCAATACGAGGCGGGTCGCGGCGTTCCTTGTTTGCTCGCTGTGCATCAAGATGCATCGGGGCACGCGTTCGACCGCACCCTGGCCTACGCTCATGCCATCGGCGGAACACGTCCCGGCGTGATTCAGACCACCTTCAGCGAAGAGACGGAAA